>SHZU01000011.1 GCA_009692115.1 Gemmatimonadota bacterium
GATCGTTCGTCTGGGCATGGGCGGGCCCGGGGTTCGCGAGACATACCGCGCCTGCCATGGCGGCGATAAGCGAGAGGCGCGTTACTGCTTTGGTTGTCCGGAACATCTGCGGTTCTCCTTCGGGTTGAGGAATAGGGATTTGCTTCACCCCGTCGAATCTACCGCGCCCGCGGTCAGCGGGCCACCTGGGGCCCGCCGACTGAGGGACGCGATCCCGGCGTCGGGATCCGTGGGCACGCGACGAGGCCCCCGTGCCCGGGCCTAGGGGCGGGGGTGACCCACCGTCGGGGTCGGGGAACGGCGGGGCCACGGGGGACTCCGGGGCGGGGCGGTCGGGTCGCGGGCGCGGGGTCGACCGGATGAGCCGGCCGGACGTGGCGCCGGTGACGGTGGCCCGCTCGCTCGACGGCAAGATCGTGCTTCCGCTCGAACAGGCCGACGTGAGCCGGCTCTTGGCCACCGGCTGGAAATGGCCGGAGCCCTTCGTGGCCAAGGCTGCCGACGGCGTTACCGACATCTACGGCATTCTCTACAAGCCGTCGAACTTCGACTCGACCAAGAAGTATCCGATCATCGAGGAGAGCTACCCCGGCCCGCAGCGGACCAACGTGCCCAAGGGCTTCGTGGCCGGGAGCGACGATCAGTCGCACGCCGAGCTTGGGGTGATCGGGATCCGGATCGACGGGCGCGGCACGCCGTTTCGATCGAAGGCGTTCCACACCTTCGCCTACGGGCACCTCGAGAACGCCGGCGCACTCGAAGACCACCTCGCCGCCTACCGGCAGATTGCGGCCACGCGGCCGTGGCTCGACCTCGACCGGGTCGGGATCTATGGAAGTTCGGGCGGGGGCTTCGGCTCGGTGCGGGCGCTGCTTGCGTATCCCGATTTCTACAAAGTTGCGGTATCCGCGAGCGGAGACCACGACATTCGGGGCTACCTCGGTGTCTGGGGCGAGACCTACCAGGGATATCCGCCGGGCGAGAACTACTTGGCGCCGGCCAAATGGACCCTGGCCAAGAATCTCAAGGGCAAGCTGATGCTGGCCTATGGCGAGTTGGACGACAACGTCCCGCCGGCCCAGACGTTGCCGTTGATCGACGCCCTGACCAAGGCCAACAAGGGGTACGATTTGTTGATTGCCACCAATGGGTCGCACTATATGGCGGCTAACATGTACTACCGGCGGCGGCGGTGGGACTACTTCGTTCAGCACCTCATGGAGATGACGCCCCCGGACAACTATCTGATCACGGCGCCGACGGAGTATCCCCACCGCGGGACCCACCCCTGAGCAGCTCGGTTCCCTTCGTCGCGGCGGTCGCCGTCCTGTCGCCGTGGATCACGCTCGCCGCGCAGGGCCCGGCCGGTTCGTTGGAGAACGTGCAGCAGATCGGCCCCGCCTTCGAGGGGACCGGCGCGCCCGGGGCCATCGGCTCGTTGATGGACGATGAGGTCTGTTATGTGGACCTCTTCTGCAGCTCCACGCCCCGCGTGGGAGTTGCGACGCCGACCTCCGCGAAGATCACCATGGCCGCCACCCACTCGTGCGGCCTCCTCCCGACCGATGCGGCCTATTGCTGGGGACGCAACGACGAGAGTAATCTCGGTGCGGTCTCGAGGCGTTCCCGCTCCCGGGCAGTCGGGTGGCCCTGAGACCACGGGGTGCCGCGCAGCGACGTCCGGTAGCTCAGGCCGGTGCCCCCCCCGGGGGCCCGATCGACGCGCTGATGCCGGTCAGGCTGAAATTGAGCCGAACGCCGGGCATCAGCTTGATTGACCGCCGGAATCGGAGTCCCATGATGATTTTGTGGCGCTGACCTGGCAGACCAATCACCCGCCAAGGGTGACCAAGGATGCTGGCCCGGGATTCGAGGCTCCGGAGACCGGATTGAGTGTCGCCTGGACCGCCTGCCGGAATCGATCGACATTCTTCCGCTTGACGTCCTCGTACCCCCGAATCATGTCCGGGGTTCGAGCCAACTTGACCGTCTGCTCATAACTCGAAGCCGACAAAACCGCTGCTGCCGTCTCGATCAGTCCACGATACTCGCCGATCAACTCCCGCTCCAACCGCCGAATACTATCCCGGCCGAACAGATCGAACGCCGTCCCCCGAAGCCCCCGCGCCGCGTACAGCAACCGGAACACCCCCCGGAACCACCGCCCCAACGCAATCTTCTTCTTCATCCCCATCGCCCGCAACACCGGCGGATGGAGCCGGTAGCTCATCACCGCCCCGGCCCCGAAGCTCTCGACCAACGCCTCATCCAGCTTAGGATCGAGGGTCAACCGCGCCACCTCATACTCATCCTTATACGCCATGAGCTTGTACAGATACCGCGCCACCGCCGCCGACAACGCAGTACCAGACCCAATCGTCCGCTCCTGCTTCCACACCATCGCGACGAAATCGGCGTACTGCTTGGCGTAAGCCTCGTTCTGGTACGCCACCAAATCCGGCACCCGGATCTCCAGCAACTGCCTCGTCTCGCCAGTGGCGCCAGTGGCATCGACCATGGCCCGGATACCCGGCGTGAGTACCGGCGCGGCAGGCTCGGCCGCCGCGGCCCGCGACGTCACCAGTCGGTCGGCCCAAGCGGGATCGACCACGACCTGCCGTCCAACCCGAAATGCCTGGATGTTGGCCTGCGCCGCGGTGCCGTTCAGCTCGAGCGCCTTCTCGATACTCTCCGCCGCGAGCGGAATCAACCCAGCCTGATACGCCGCCCCCACCACGATGAAGTTGGCCATCATGTGCGACCTAAACAGAAACTCCGCCAGCCGCTCGGCGTCGAAGTACACGTTCTGCCCCGCTCGAGTCACCGCGTCGATCCGGGCATGAAGCACCGAGTCGGCCGGGAACTCGACCAACGGGTTCCGGACCATCAGCCCGGTCGCCACATGGCTCGACGACACGATCGCCACGGTCCGGTCGGGCCGGGCCCGGATCAGATGCCGGAGGTCGCTCGCGGTCAGGACGTCGAACCCGATGTACCCATCCGCCTCGCCGATCCCGACCTTGTTCGAACCCAACGCGTCGCCGTCGAAGATCTTGAGGTGCGATACCACCGCACCGCCCTTCTGGCTCAAACCCGTCTGATCGAGACACCGAACCCCTTTGTGCTCGAGCAACGCCGCCGTCCCCAGCACCTGGTTGACGGTGACGACCCCCGTGCCCCCGATGCCCATGAAATACAGATTGGTCACCGGGCGATGCGGCTCCGCGCGGACCGCCGGAAACATCGGACCCAACGGCTCGAACTGATGCCCGGCCCGCTTCGGCTTCGGCCCCGCCGCCGGCACCACTGTCACAAACGCCGGGCAATCGCCGTCCAGGCACGAGTAGTCGGTGTTGCACGACGACTGATGGATCTGGGTCTTCCGCCCAAACTCAGTCTCGACCGGCGCCACGCTCAAACAGTTCGACTTGGCCCCGCAGTCGCCACACCCCTCGCAGATCCGCTCGTTGATCAACACCCGCATCGGCCGCTCGGGCGCCAAGCCCCGTTTCCGCTTCCGCCGGAGATCGGCGGCGCAATGCTGATCATAGATCAGCGCGGTCACGCCCTTGATGTCGCGGAGGAGCTTCTGGGCCTCGTCGAGCCGCTCCCGGGGCCAGAGGTCCACCCCGGTCGCCAGGGTGATGCCCCGGTACCGCTCGACTTCGTCCGTCAACACAATCGTCCGACCCACGCCCTCGGCCTGGAGCTCGCGCGTCAGGTCGGGAATCGCGATCGCGCCGTCGGCCATCTGGCCGCCGGTCATGGCGACGGCACCGTTATAGAGAATCTTGTAGGTAATCGAGGTCCCGGCCGCCACCGCCTGGCGAATGGCCAGGGAACCGGAGTGGAACAACGTCCCGTCCCCAATGTTCTGGAAAATGTGCGGCGTGTTGCTGAAGTACGATGCCCCGACCCACTGCGCCCCCTCGGCGCCCATCTGGGTAAACCCGGCCCCGATCCGCTCCATGGTCACCGCCATGCCGTGACAGCCGATTCCGGCCGCGGCAATCGACCCCTCGGGCACCACGGTCGAGCGGTTGTGGGGACAGCCGGAACAGAAATAGGACAGCCGCTGGGCGCCGAGCCCCATCGGTTGGACCGACGCGTCGGTCGCCGGCCGGAGCCGCTCGAGCCGGCCCGCCATCACCTCAGCGGGGAGTTTTCGCGCCAGTCGGGCGGCCAGGATTGGCGCGATCAGGTCGGCATCGAGTTCCCCGTGGCTCGGCACCAGGGGCCGGCCCGCCTCGTCGACCTTGCCGACGATCCGGGGGTGGTTGGTCTGATGATAGAGGACGTCCCGGAGCATCAGCTCGACGAACGAGCGCTTTTCCTCAACGACCAGGACTTCCTCGAGCCCCGCGGCAAAGGCCTCTGCCGAGGACGGTTCCATCGGGTAGAGCATCCCGATCTTGAAGAGCCGGACGCCGTACCGGACCAGGTCGTCGTCGGACAAGCCGAGCCGGGCCATGGCTTCCCGGACATCGAGATAGGTCTTCCCGGCGGCGGCAATTCCGAGCCAGGCGGTAGGCGGATTCACCGTCACCCGGTTCAACTCGTTGGCGGCGCCGAACCGGCGGGCCGCTTGGAGCCGGCCCTCCATCAGTTCCTGTTCGAGCTGGAGGTTGTACGGGGCAAACAGGGTGTGCGACTGGGTCGGCCGCCACGGCTTGCCGTTGAACTCGAACTCCGGCCGCTTCCATTGATGCCCACCGGGCCTGATCCGGGCGGTGCCGAACTCATCGGCCACGTTGGTGGTCATTTTGAAGCCGACCCAGAGCCCGGAATAGCGGGACAGGGCAAACCCGGCGCTGCCCAAGTCGATGACCTCCTGGACGTCGCCGGGGAAGAGGACCGGCATCTGGGCGTCGTAGAGCGCGATCTCCGACGCCGACGGGACCGTGGAGGACTTGGACGCGGGGTCGTCGCCGGCGACGGCCAGGACCCCCCCGTTCCGGCCGACGCCGGTCAGGTTCGCGTGTTTGAACGCGTCACCGGATCGGTCGACCCCGGGTCCTTTGCCGTACCAGATGCCGAGGACGCCGTCGTACTTCGGTGACGGCATCAGGTTGGCGAGCTGGGAGCCGAAGATGGCCGTTGCCCCCAGGTCTTCATTGACGCCAGGGAGAAAACGGACCTGGTGTTGCTCGAGGATTCGCTTCGCGGCCTGGAGGAGGAAGTCGAACCCGCCGAGCGGGGAGCCCCGGTAGCCCGAGATCAGGGTGGCGGTGTTGAGGCCGGCTTGGCGGTCGGCCTTGTGCTGGTCGATCGGGAGACGGACGAGGGCCTGAACTCCGGACAGGGCGACGATGCCGTCGTCGAGGAGGTACTTGTCGTCGAGCGAATAGGGCTTTGGATCGGTCATCCTGGGAATGTACCGCAGGGCCAATCCCAGCGCCTAGGGCTAGTGAAAGGGGGCGAACACTGTCCCGATGGCGGCCAGCCACAACAGGAACATCCGATTGCGAATCTCAACCCGGCCCCTGGCCATCTCCAAGTGCCAGAGCTCCCATCGCAGGGCCTCGAGCCACCGTCCTCGTCGATTTCTGGTTGGCCCGATACCGGCTGACCGTCACGGACGTTGACGATGGGACCTACCGACTCCGCTTCCTGTGGGACCCCGCCGTTGACCTCGTCCTTGAGCCGGACCTATCCGAACCCGCCGGGGAACAACCCGGTGGCCGCGGCGGCCGTCCGGGCGAGGTCGGGCGCGATCGCCGCGAGCTCCGAGCGGGCTTGGTCAATGCCGACGCCGACCCTAAGTCGCCCC
This sequence comes from Gemmatimonadota bacterium, assembly GCA_009692115.1. Taxonomy (NCBI): domain Bacteria; kingdom Pseudomonadati; phylum Gemmatimonadota; species Gemmatimonadota bacterium. The sequence continues at coordinate 5,771 of SHZU01000011.1, forward strand.
AGGGTCCGGCGATGGTGTCCCGAGGCGCGGCCCTCGCCGAGGTCGTATTGAAGGAGGCCGAGACCGCTTGGCCATCGAGCCGCTCAGGTCGGTCCAAACCGGTGACGGTCGGTTGCCAGGCCTTCATGACCGTAAGCGCGTCGAACGAACGGCTTCGCTGCTCGCCTCGCTGATCGCGGGCTACTTCACCCGGACCAGGGCCGAGTCGAGCATCCGCACCAGGGCATCCCGGTCGTACGTGAAGGCGTGGCGTTGATTGAGTTGGACCACTTCTTCGATGGCCTTCCGGATGGTCACTTCCGCCTGCCGGGCCACCGGCACAACCATATAGCGCATCTTGGGCTCAGGATCGAAAAGGGCGTGGGCCGCCGCTTCCGCGACCAGGTCGGGCTCGGCAGCAGTCTCATAGCCCGCCATGGCCGTCACCATCCGCTGCATCTCGGCCAGATAGGGCGAGGTGGGGTTCCGCGCGATCGCGGTTTCGATCTGCGTGACGGTGTTGCGGCCGATGTCGGAGCGGTAGTTACCCGGCTCGATCAGGCTCACCTTGACCCCGAACCGGCTCATCTCGACGGCCAAGGCATCGCCGTAGGCCTCGATGGCGTGCTTGCTCATGCTATAGGGCCCGAAGAGGGGGCCTGAGAGAATCCCGGAAATCGAGCTGATCGTGGTGACCCGGCCCTTCGACGCGATCAGCATCGGCGCGAAGGCTTTGGTGATCCGGTAGGGACCATAGACGTTGACGTCGAACAAGAACGCCAGGTCCTTCTCCTCGACTTCAATCAGCGGCGCGACAACCGCCACGCCGGCGTTGTTGACCACCCCGTAGAGACCCCGGCCGGCCTTCCGAATCGTCTCGACCGCGGCCGCGATGTCGGCCGGCGACGTGACATCGAGCTTGACGGCTTGGACGTTCTTGATCGCGTTCAGCGCAGCGAGGTCCTCCGGCTTCCGGGCCCCCGCGTAGACGAAATGGCCCTGCCTCGCCAAGAGTTCGGTAATCTTCCGGCCGATGCCGCTGCTCGCGCCGGTCACCAGGACGGCCTGCGGGGTGACGGCCGGTTGGGCCGCGAGGGGCAGGGCAAGGGCGGCCAGGAGCGAAAAGGCGCTGAGTCGCAACATCGAATGCCTTGGGCGATTGTGAGTGAGCGGTAGCTACTTCTGGTTCCGACTGGGTTGTTTGGAAAAGCGGACGTCGCGACTGCGTTCGTCGATGAAGACCGAGAAGCCGGTGACTTGCCCGGCGCTGTCGCGAAGGAACTCGACCGACCGCATCGACCCGGGCACCCCGGCAAAGTCGTCCCCGGCGAGCCAGGTGAGGGAATTGGGTGGGTGGCGCCGGTGGCGGAGGACTAGCTTGTCGTCCTTCACTTCGACTTGGTAGAGGGTCGCCAGCTCGTCGCTCCAATAGTCCCCGGCAAATTGAGGCAGCTGTGGCGCTGCCACGGGGTACTTGGCAGACCGGAGGCCTCGGAACTCGGCCGTGACGGTACTACCCGTTGGGTGAAACACGACCGCCGAGTTATACCCCGGCAACCAGAACGACGTGTCCGACTTCGGCGTCATCGGGGAGTCCGGTCCGGGCATCGTCTCGGCGGTGAGCCGGTCGCCGTTGCGGGCGATTCGAAGGTAGAGGCCGGGGCCGAATCGATACACGCCCGGATAGCGGTCGAGCGCCTCGGGTGTCGCGGCCACCGGCGGCGCCGAGGCCACCGGGTCGGTGGTCGCCGCCCGGGTCCCGGCCGCTGGGGTAGCGGTCGGATGCCGGGCCATCTCAGCGCCGAGGTAGAAATCGGCGATGAAGTTCGCGAACCGGGTGGCCGGAACGATCGGACTGTTGGCGAGGACCACGACGCTGAACCGCTGTCCGGGAAAATGCAGCACCGCGGTGGTGAACCCGGCCCACGAGCCCCCGTGCGAGAGGGTCGGGAGGCCGCGATACTCGCCGTGCGAAATGCCGAACGCGTAGGGAATCGTGGTGCCGTTGGTGAGGACGCCCTTGGTGCGGCTCAACGCCATGGCCTTCGGGCCGCCGACCTTCGGATCGTCGAAATTCATCACCCAGCGGGCCATGTCCTCGACCGTGGTGAACAACGAACTCGAGCCCAGGGCGGTGAGGTTATTGGTGATGGCGGCCATCCCGTTCGGGGTTCGGCCGTACCCGTTGGCGCGATTGGGCACCACCTCGCGGTGATCGTCGTGAAAGTGCGAGTTGGTCATGCCGAGGGGCCGGAACAGCTGCTCGGTGGTCCAGGCCCGAAACGAGGTCCCGGTGACCTGACCGACCATTTCCGCCAGGAGATTGAAGCCGGTGTTGGAATACATGTACTCCGACCCGGGCGCGAAGTTGAGGGTCCGCTGGTTGGCGGCAAACGTCAGGATCTGGCTGAAGGAGATGACGTCGTCGTACTGCCAGCCCGCCAATCGGAGGGTGCCCGGCCAATCACGGAGGCCGCTGGTGTGATGGACCAGGTGATCGATCGTGATGGTCTTCCCGACATCGGCGAGCTGGGGGAGGTACTTCCGGATGTCGTCGCTGAGCTGGATTCGCCCTTGATCGGCCAGCATCGCCACGGCGAGCCCGGCGAACTGCTTGGACACCGACGCGACGTCGAAGACCGTGGCTGGGGTAATCGGGGTCCGGTGCTCCAGGCTCGCGTAACCATATCCCCGGCTCAAGAGGACCTGGCCGTCGCGGACCACGGCCACCGCGGCCCCGGGGCTCAGGCCCATGGTGTACTCGGCAAACAACGAATCGACTTGGCGTTCCCGGCGGGCCGCCGGGTCCTGCGCGGCGGCGGCTCCGGTCAGGACGCTGATCGCGAGCAGGCCGGCTCGGAGGGCGGGCGACAACGGGGCCAAAGACGGGATGGTCATTGGTGGCTTTCGGTGGTGGGCGGCAGACTGGAACGCCGGTAATCTGATACCGGTCCGAGGGTGATCGCAACGGGAGTCGTGGAGGGCTGGTTGCGGACCGTTTCCTGACGAGTAGGTTTCTCTACCATTCACCAAGTGAACCAAAATGAGCAAGCGTTCGGCCGCTACCGGAATCGTCGTCGTGGACGTGACCGCCCTCGATTTGAGCTACCAGGCTCTCGATATGATCCCGATCACGTGATCGGATGACGTCGCCCCTTCGCCTGGGCCTGATCGGCCTTGGCAACGTCGCCCTCGCCCACCTCGAAGGGTATCGCCGGCTCGACCAGGTTCAGGTCGTGGCCGGCGCCGATCCCCGCGCTGACCGGGCGGCCATGATGGCCGTCCGGTACGGCTTTACCGCCTACAATAACTACCGCGAGATGCTCGAGCGGGAACGGCTTGATCTCGTGGCCGTGTTGAGTACGGTGTCCACCCACCGCGAGGCGGTCGAGGCGGCCGCCGATCGCGGGCTTCACGTGCTCTGTGAAAAGCCCCTGACGCTCTCCCTCGAAGACGCCGACCGGATGATTGCCCGCTGCGCGGAGCGGAAGGTTAAGCTGTTCTATGCCGCGTCATACCGGTTCCTCCCGGCTGCCATGGCCGCTCGGGCCCTGATCCGCTCCGGCGCGATCGGCGAAGTGCGGCTTCTGACCGAGACGATGATCGGCTCGACCGGGCCGGCCGGATATCAGGACATGGGCCCCCACCACTATCCGGCCGGCGGGCCGGGCGGCTCCGGCAACGGGTTGGTCGACCACGGCATTCACCTCGTTGACCTCTTTCCGTGGCTGGCCGACACCGAGATCGTCTCGGTCACCGGGCGCGGCCAGCGGTCCGGCCAGCCGCCGATGGCCGAGTATTTGACGATGGAACTCAGGTCCGGCGCGGTCGGGCATCTGATCTATGACGACGCGACCTGGTCGGCCGACCTACCGGGCGAAGGGCTGTTCAGCTGGGGCCCCAGTTGGGATGAAATGGCCCGGGGAGAGGCCGAGAACCGACCGGCCGGGTGGCAGGCGCATCCGGGTCATATCAAGGTGTACGGGTCGGCCGGGGCGCTCCGGATCTATCACTACGCCAACCACCTGATGCTGTGGACCGCTCGCGGGGTGGAGCAGATCCGGCTCGAGGACCGGCCGATGCCGGGGCAGTTCGCGGCGGAGATGGCATCGTTCGCGGCGAGCATCCGGCACGACACTCCCCCCGAAGTGACCGGCGCCGACGGGCGGCGGGCGCTAGCCGCCGTGTTAGGCGCGTATCGAGGCGGCACTCCGCCCCTCGCCGCTAAATCCTAGGCCAAGGCCCTCCAATGTCTCCTCGTGCGGCGCTCGGGTTGCTCGTGCTCTCGGTGTCAGTCGTTTCCGCTCAGACGGCTCCGAACCGGCCTCGGGCCCGGGAGGCGGGGTTGGTGATCGGGGTGCTCCAGCCCGGGCCCTTGAATGCCATCACGGATGTCGCCGGGGTCCTCGTCGGCCAGGTCACGGTAGCCGAGGGCGACTCGATTCATACCGGCGTGACGGTGATCAAGCCTCACTCGGGCAATGTGTTCATGGACCGGGTCCCGGCCGCGATCTACGTCGGCAATGGTTTCGGGAAGTTGATGGGGTTGAGTCAGGTGCGGGAGTTAGGCGAGCTCGAAACCCCGATCCTGCTGACCTGCACGCTCTGCGTCTGGCGCGCCGCCGATGCCATGGTGGATTGGCTTCTCCGCCAGCTCGGCATGGAAGGGGTCTTCTCGATCAATCCGGTCGTCGGCGAAACCAACGACGCCACGCTCAACAACATCCGGCTCCGCCCCATCAAGCCGGAGCATGTGGTCCAAGCGTTGGAAACGGCCACGGGTGGTCCGGTGAGTGAAGGCTCGGTCGGGGCGGGGGCGGGGACCGGGGCGTTTGCCTGGAAAGGCGGGATCGGCACCAGTTCGCGCCAACTCCCGGCGAGCCTGGGGGGCTACACGGTCGGCGCGCTGGTCCAGACCAACTACGGCGGCATCCTGACGATCAATGGCGCCCCGGTGGGCCGCGAACTCGGCCAGTACATCTTTCGCCGGCAGCTCGAGGGCACCGATCAGCCGAAGCCGGGTGACGGCGTGGGGGAGGGCGGCAGTTGCATGATGGTGATCGCGACCGACGCGCCGCTCGACGCCCGGAACCTCGAGCGGCTGGCCAAACGGGCGGTCGGCGCGATGATCCGGACCGGATCGCCGATGTATAACGGCTCCGGCGATTACGTCATCGCGTTCTCGACCGCCGCGTCGGTTCGCCGCCGGATCGATCAGCCGGCTCGCGAGCCCTCGGCCGGGATTTCGAACGACGCCGCGTCTCCGGTATTCTTGGCGGCGGTTGAGGCCACTGAAGAGGCCGTCTACAACGCGATGTTCAAGGCCACCACGGTCAAGGGATTTCGGGGCACCTACGAGGCTTTGCCGCTTGAGCCGACGATCGCCATTCTCAAGAAATACAATGCTCTCAAGTGGAACGAGACCCTCCCGCCTGGAAAGCCCCTTCCCTAACTGGGCAAAACCGCTAGAAGAAGCCGAGCCACGGGCCGAGGAGTGTCATCAGTGTGGCCATAAGAAAAATCCAGGCCACGCTGATGATGAGGCCGGGTCGGAACAAATCAAGCATCCGGTAGTACCCCTTGGAGTAGGTCACCAGAAGTACGGCGTCGAGCGGAAGCAGGAACGCACACGACGCCGTGAACACGACGGGTAGCGCAAAGAGCGCCGGATTATGACCGGTAGCGGTGGCGAGCAGCACGATCGGCGGGACCAGCACCGCCACAATGACCGGCCCGATGGTGAGGACCAGGTGGATGACCACCGTAAAGGCCGCAATGACCGCCACGATGCCGAAGACCGACCCCCCGCCAATCCCGCCTAACGAAAGATCCACCACCGCCTTGGCAAGTCCCGTCTTGACCGACGCGGCGCCGAGCGAACTCACGGCCCCGATCACCAGCAGCACGTCCCATCCGGTGGCCCGTTCGACCTCCTTCCACGTGAAGATCTTCATGCCGGGAAGGAAGAGGGCCACCGCGCCCAGGATCGACACCAAGGCCACGTCGAACGCCCGGACCCAGGTGCTCAAGATCCAAAAAGTGAACATGGTGCCGAACACAGCCAGCACCTTGATCTCCACCGGCCGCATCGGGCCGAGGGCTTCCCGTTCCCGGCCGACGTCGCCGGCTTCGCCGATGGCCGGGAGTTCAGGCGGAAAGAACCGGAGCAACGACCACCAGGCAATCGGGATCAGCACCAGCACCATCGGCACGCCGATGGCCATCCACGCCAAGAACGAGACCCGGACCTTCCCGTACTCCTCCAGGAAGTTGAGGCCGAGCACATTGATGGCGCTTCCGGCCGGGGTGCCGACGCCGCCGATGAAGGCGGCGATCGGAATCCCCATCATGACGGCCTTGGCGAAATTGGACTGGCCGCGTTCGAGGCCGAGCTTATCCAGGAGCGGGAGCGCGATGGCCATGAAGATGGCGGTGCAGGGCACATCCGAAATGACCGTGGAACTGATCGCGGTCCCGGCCATGATCGCAAACAGCACTCGCCGGGGATCGGTTCCCGCCCGCGCCAGGAGCGCCAGGGCGAACCGGCGGCTCAAGCCGGAACTGGTGAAGGCGTGGGCCAGGCAGAACATGGCGACGACGAAGAAGAAGACCGGACTGATGAAGGTCGTCAGCGCGACCGAAAGCGGCGCGACGCTGAAGATCGGCTGGAGGGCCAGGGCCAACAGCGACGTAGCGGCGAGCGGCATCGCCTCGGTGGCCCAGAGTACCAGGCAAATCACGAACAGCGCGCCGAGCCGATGCGCCTCGGGCGGCAGGGCGTCGGGACGAGGCAACAGCATGACGACCGCGCCGGCCGCGATCGCCGCGAGGGCCGATCCCAGGCCCGCGAACCGCCGGGTCTCGTCGGTCAAAGGCCGTTGTACTCCTCGGCCAGTACCGTCGAGGCCGCCCGGGACCGGGTCAAGGTGTGAAGCCGGGCCAGTTGAAGCCGGGCGTCGAAGCCGGCGTGATCCTCAGGGAACCGATGGAGGAGCGTTGTCATCTGAAAGGAGAAGTCCTCGGCCCGCCGGTCCGCGCCGTGGAGATAGCGCTCGAGGAGCACGGTATCGCGGCGGAGCACCAGAAAGCCGGTGACCTGATTCCTGGCGAAGTACCCTTCGAGATCCGGCATCGCGTAGGCCGGGCCGGTTGCCAACGGGGCCGCCGGCCCGGAGCGCCGGACCCGGTCGATCCGGAAGCCAAGCTGGTCGATGTGGTGGAAGTAGTAGGCGTTATGCGGCGGCGACATGTAGCTATAGGCGTCGACCAGCAAACCGGTAGGCCGCATCTTGGCGAGATCGATCTTGCCGTTCGGTTGGGCCGGAGCCGCGCTCGCTAGCAGCAGCGCGAGAAACGCCAAACGGATCGGGCGGTTCATCGGTACCTCGCCATCCGTTTGAGGGCCTGCTTGTCGACCTTGCCGATCGGCAGCATCGGGAACTCGGAGGTGACGGTGAACCGTTTGGGGACCTTGTAGTTCGCCAGCAACGACCGGCAATGAGTGGCCAGGGACTCGGCACTCGGCGCTTGGCGCTCGGCATGGGGGAGGATGAAGGCGTGGCCGACTTCCTGGTACAGGGGGTCGGGGACGCCGATGACGGCGGCCATGGCCACATCCGGGTGGGACTCGAGGACCTGCTCGATTTCCCTTGGATAGACGTTGTAACCGCCCGACTTGAACATCTCCTTGAGGCGCCCGATCAGGCGGTAGGCGCCGTCGGGGCGCTCCTCGGCCAGATCGCCGGTCCGGATCCAACCGTCGGGCGTGAACAACTCGGCGGTGGCCTCGGGGCGGTTCCAGTAGCCTAACGTGACGAAATCGCCGTGGACCTGAACTTCACCGGGTTCGCCGGTTGCCACCGGCGTGCCGTCGGGCCCCGCGATCCGGATGTCGTAGTCCGGCACCGGCCAGCCGACCGAGTTGGCCAGGACGTCGGTCGAATCGGCGTCGAACGTGAAGGTCACCGAGCCGACGGTTTCCGTCATGCCGTAGGCGTTGGCCAGTTCGCCGCATTTGGCCCGTAGGCGTTCGATCAACTCAACGGGAGCCGCGGCCCCTTCCCAGATGATCAGCTGAACCGATGAGAAATCGGTGGCGTCGAACGCCGGATGGGACACGACCAGCTGGAGGGCGGTCGGCACGTGGCCGAACAGGGTCAGCCGCTCGCGCGCGACCGCGTCGAGCATGGCGCCCGGATCGAACTGTTCCTGGAATACCAGCGTGCCGCCGGGTACCAGGGTGTCGCAGGTGATGTCTCCGATGCATCCGATGTGGTTGATCGGCAGATTATTCAGCGCGCGGCCCGGGTCGATCGGCCAAATGGCATACTGGACCCGGGCCACCTTGATCAGCCCGGCCTGGTGGATCATCGCGCCCTTCGGCTGGCCGGTCGTGCCGCTGGTGTACACAATGACAGCAGGCGCCCGGGGATCGACCGCCGCCCGCGCGGCCGCGAGTTCCGCGTCGGGGATCCGCCGGCCGGCGGCAATGAACGCCGCATAGCTGTCGCGGGCGTCGAGCAACACCGCCCGCTCGATGGACGGGGCGTGGGCGGTCAACGCGGCGAGTTCCTCGTGGTAGCTCCGGTCGCCGATCAAGGTTCGGGCAAACAGCAGGCGGGGCGTTGCATCGTTGGCCGCGTACTCGAGTTCCCGAATCTGGTACCGAGGGTTCAATCCGAGCCAGATGGCGCCGATCGACACCGTCGCCAGGAACGTGACGTAGTAGTCGGGGTGCGGTGGCGAGAGGGTCGCCACCCGGTCGCCGGGGCGAATGCCGTGGGCCAAGAGCGCCTTGGCGCAGGCGTCGACCCGGTCGGCCAAGTCACCATAGGTCCACCGGCTCTCGCCGAACACGACGGCTTCGTCGTCCGGGCGGGCCGCGGCCCAATGGCGGGGGTAGTCGCTGATCAAGCGGAGCAGGGGCGGCCGTTCCGACTCCGGTCGAGGCCGGTGCGGGCGGCGAAAGACCGGGGCCATCGTCAGGCGCCGTGTTTGGTTTCGATCCGGCGGTGGCCCTCGCCGGTGATCCACATCCCGAGCCATTCGGCCACCAGCGCGGGGCGGGTCTTGCCCTCGATTTCGATCGACACCCCATACTTGCAGCGCACCTCGCCGGGCCGGGCCTCGGTCCATTCAAGCAGGGTGAAGTGGGCCCGGATTCGGCTGTTGACCGGCACCGGTTCGACCAGCCGGAGCCGGTCGAAGCCGTAATTGAGCGCGTAACCGCCTTCGTCCGCGCCGAGGTGGTCGAGCCAGCCGAGCGCTTGATGGCTGAAGTAGGTCAGCATCGAGGTAGTCAGGAATCCGAAGGCAATCGTGGTCTTGAACGGGCTTTTAGCCGCGCACCAAGCCGGGTCCACGTGCATCGGGTCCGGGTCTTCGGTTGCCTTGGCGAACAGGTCGATCCGGGCTTGGTCGATCAGGAACCACGGTGACGTGCCGATCGGCTGGCCGATCTTGTCTTTGAACGAGGCGAGGGCAGGTTGCATCAACGGAATATAACGCCCGTTGTTTACGGGAGCAGCCACGCTTTGACGTACGAGGCAAACGAGGGCCGGACGAGGATCAGGTAGCTCGGTCCCTCGTCGATTTGGGCAATCAATGCCTGGGCCTTGGCGATCAGCGTACCGGCAGAGCATCCGGTGCGGAAGACTCGAGGGTGGAAATCGAGCGCACAGCAGCCCGCCAACACATCGCGAGCATCCGGCCCCGCCAGCATGAATCCGATCCGATTGGCCGATACGTCGACGACGGCGCCCTGGCCGGAGGGCATGGCACCCCGAATCACCGCTTCGAGCGTAGCCTTCGCCTCGCCAATGGCCAGGAACTCGGTCGGGCTGATCCAGAGCACGTTGCAGCCATCGGCAGCCACGAACCGGTTGGCGGCCGGCAGCGCCTCGAGCCCAAGGGCCCGGGCCACGATTGGAGCCGATTGCTCGCTCACATGGAACGCGATCTGGGTCAGCCGGGGCAGGGGCGTGAGCCGGCTGGCGGTGGGGTTAGCCATCACGGCGGGCTCCTTCGCGGTCGTAGAACACCGGATCAACGAGGGTGACCGCCATCGAGTCCGAGCCGGTACAGGCGTGCAGGGTTTGGCCCAACCGTTCGGCTCCGCCCTTGACCATGGCCAAGCCGAAGCTCCGGCCTAACGTTTCGCTCCAGAAACTCGAGGTCACATGGCCGATCATGGTCATCGGCGGGGCTTCCGCGGGGTCTTCGACCAATTGGGCCCCTTCGAGCACCACCGCGGCCGGATCGGCGGGGAGGAACCCGACCAGCCGGGGCCGGCCGGGGGCCATCATGGCCTTCCGGCGAAGGGAGCGTTTGCCGATGAAGTCTCGCTCTTTGGTCATCATCCAGCTGAGGCCGGCGTCGACGGGCGTGGTACTGGCGTCGGTATCCTGGCCCACGATGAGAAACCCCTTCTCGGCCCGGAGCACGCTCAGCGCTTCGAGGCCATAGGGCGTGATGCCATGGGGCATGCCGGCGGCCATCAGGGTGTTCCAGAGCGCTTCGCCCCGGTACCCGGGAACGCTCACTTCAAAGGCCAACTCGCCCGAGAAACTCACCCGGGCCACCTGGGCCGCCAGGCCGGCCACGGTGCCGGACCGGACGGTCATGAAGGGAAACGCCGCCGCCGACAGGTCGAGATCGGTGCCGGCCGCCGCGAGGACGGTCCGGGCCAACGGTCCGACCACTGCGATAGTGGCCCATTGCTCGGTAATGGAGGTGAGCCAGACCCGGAGGTCGGGCCACTCGGTCTGGAGCCACTCCTCCATCCATTCCATGACCGGGCCGGCATGACTGGTCGAGGTCGTGACGAAAAAGCGGTCCTCGGCGAGGTGCATGATGACGCCGTCGTCGAACAGGATGCCGTCGAGCCGGCACATGGCGCTGTACCGGGCCCGGCCGGGCTTCAGATTGGCGATCTTGTTGAAGTACAGACGTTCCAGGAACTCGGCCGCGTCGGGACCCTGGACGTCGATCTTGCCTAACGTCGAGGCGTCCATCATCGCCACGGCCTGGCGCGCCGCGCGGCATTCGCGTTGGACCGCGTCGGCCATGGATTCCCCGGCCCGCGGGTAGTACCGGGGCCGTTTCCACTGCCCGACATTCTCAAAGACGGCGCCGGCGGCCACATGGGCCGGGTGAATCGGCGTGGTCCGGACCGGCTCGAACATCGCCCCGCGGGCCCGGCCCGCGAGCACCGAGTAGGCGATCGGCTCGACTGGGGGCCGGGCGCTCGAGGTGCCCATCGGGCCGTCTTGGTACCGGGCGGCGAGCATCCCCGCGTTCACCTTCGAGGTCCGGCCCTGTTCCACCCCGGTGCCGATCAGGGTATAGCGCTTGAGATGCTCCGCCGAGCGGATGCCGGCGCCCAACGCGCGGTGCACGCCCGCAATCGTCACGTCGCGATGGAGATCGACGAACGACCGGCTCTCGTCCTCGTCGGGGGCGGGAATCTGCCAGATCGGAATGGACGGCTGGATTTGAACCGGGGCCGTGTCGGGGACCCTGGTGTCCGCGGCGGGAAAACCGGCGGCCGCGGCTGCGGCGCGTCCCGCCTCGATCCCGGTTCGAAGCGAGCCCGCCAAGTCGAAAGCCCCGGTCAGTGCCCCGGCAACCTGATATCCCGGCGCGGGCTCGGTGGCCACGAACGTGGCCGGTGATTCGTTCCAGACCGTGGGGCCGCGCCGCTGATGATGGAGGTCGAGGACCGGGTCGAACCCACCCGACACGGCGAGCATGTCGCACTCGATTCGCTGGGCCTCACCGCCGGCTAGCGGCGCGACCTGCACCGCGATCAAGACACCGTCGCCGTCGCCGTCGGTGCCGGTGACGACTGAGCCGGTGATCATCCGGATCCCGGCGGCCCGGGCCCGTTCCGCGAAGGTACCCCCCGGCGCCGGGCGAGGGTCGACGATAGCGGCCACCGTTTGGCCCGCCGCCACCAGGTCGAGCGCCGTCCGATAGGCGTCGTCGTTGGCGGTGAACACCACGGTCCGTTCCGGCGCCAGCGCAAATTGGTGGAGATACCGGCGCACCGCGGCGGCCAGCATGATCCCCGGCCGATCGTTGTCCTGGAATACGATCGGGCGTTCGAGCGAGCCGGTGGCGAGGATGATCTGCCGGGCCCGGATCTGCCAAAGCCTCGGGTTGGCGCGGCGCTCGACGAGCATCATGCCGTTCTGGTCGAGCGCCACCACGGCCGTGGTCCGTCTGAGGATCCGGACTTCCGGGGCCGCCTCGAGCGCCGCTTCCTGGGCCGCGATCCAAGCCGATGCCTCCTGCCCGTCGATCAGGTCCCGATCGCCGGGGAGGGCGCCACCAAGCGATGGTCGCTGGTCGGCCAGGATGACCCGGGCGCCGGCGGCGGCCGCGGTGCGCGCGGCGAGGAGGCCGGTCGGGCCGCCGCCGATCACGAGGACGTCGCAATGCCCGGTGCGCCGGTCGGGCCGGCCCGGGTCGACGCCCTCGTGGAGCACGCCTTTGGTGGACAATCCCCGGGCCACCAGGCCCTCGAACACTTCAACTGTCGTGGCCCGGGTCAACGGTTCGGATGCCCCGCCTTCGCCGAGCTGCACGAAGGCATGGGCCTCTTCGGTGCCCGCGCTCATGACCCCGCGGGGGCGCTTCAGAGAGACGCTCGATCCGATCACGGCAATGCCGTTGGCCAGGAGCGCCGAGGCCAGCGTGTCGCCGGGGTGCGCCCCGAGCGGCTGTCCATTCCAAGAGAAGGACAGCTCCCGGGTTCGGTCGATCGTCCCGCCGGTTGGAAGCCGCTTCATCGGGCGTCCCCCGGCTTCTCGGTCGTGAGGTACGAGCCGCGGATCTCGCTCGTCATCGTGTCCCGGACCACATGAAACCACCGGCGGCATCCGGCCACGTGGGTCCAGCGTTCGGCGAACGCTCCCGCGGGGTTATTGCGATAGAACAGAAACTTGGCCCAGGCGGCGTCATCGACGTCCGAGCCAGGATACTCGAGGTGGGCTTCGCCACCGTAGTGGAATTCGTTTTCCTCACGGGGCCCGCACCACGGGCAATGGATTTGCAGCATCGCGGGATTCCTAGTGCGCCACGGCGGCCGCGCCGTGTTCGTCGATCAGGTCGCCGGTTTCGAATCGAGCCAAGGAAAACGGCACGACCAAGGGATGCGGCGCGCCGTTGGCGATGGTGTCCGCAAAGACCCAACCCGAGCCGGGAGTAGCCTTGAATCCGCCGGTACCCCAGCCGCAGTTCAGGAACAGATCTCGAATCGGGGTGAGGCCGACGATCGGTGAAGCATCCGGGGCAACGTCGACGATCCCGGCCCACGTCCGGAGCATATGGATCCGGCTGAAGATCGGAAACAATTCGAGGGCGGCTGCCATCTGGTCTTCGATGATATGAAACGAACCCCGTTGGGCATACGAGGTGTAAGGGTCCCGGCCCGCGCCCATGACCAACTCGCCCTTGTGCGCCTGGCTCACGTAGACGTGCACCGCGCCCGACATGACGACACACGGGAGCACCTGCTCGACGATATCGGACACCAGCGCCTGGAGCGGCGAACTCTGAATCGGCAGGTCGAAACCGGCCATCGCGGCCAAGAGTGGCGAACGGCCCGCGCCGACCAGTCCGATCCGGTTGGCGCCGATCCGGCCCCGGGTGGTGACGACGCCGGTGACCCGGTCGCCGTCCTTCTCGAAACCGGTCACTTCACAATTTTGGATCAGGTCGACCCCCAGCCGGTTCGCGGCCCGGGCCAGCGCAAAGACCACCGCGTCGTGACGGGCAATCCCGCCTCGGCGTTGCAGGGTGCCGCCGATGACCGGGTACCGGACGTCCGGAGAGATGTTGACGATCGGACAAAACTCCTTGACCGATTGGGCGTCGAGGACCTCGGAGTCAATCCCGTTCAGCAGATTGGCGAACGTGTTTCGCCGGCCGGTGTGGAGGTTCGACTGGCTGTGGATCAGGTTGAGGACGCCGCGCTGATCGAACAAGAGGTCGTAGTCGAGTTCCTGGCCCCATGTCTCCCAGATTTTGAGCCCGTGTTCGTACAAGGCGGCGCTCTCGTCGCGAAGATAGTTCGACCGGACCACCGTGGTGTTCCGGACGGCGTTACCGTTCCCAAGCCAAGCCCGCTCCACCACCGCCACGTTGGTAATCCCGTGGTTCTTCGCCAGATAGTAGGCGGTCGACAGCCCGTGCAATCCGCCCCCGACGATGACGACGTCGTAGGAGGGTTTGGGGTCCGGGTTCCGCCACAGGAAGTCCGGGTTGTGGGCGGCATGTTCATTCGGATGCATGGGACTTAAAATACCCTAGAGGGAATCATGACGCATCCATTCAGTCTCTTCGCCGAAAGCTACGAGACCGAGCGCCTCAAGACCCTTTCGGTCTGGGCCGAATTCCGGGATGACGAGCTGGCGTTTCGGCCGGCGCCCCTGGCCCGCACGCCGCATGAGCACATGGTGCACCAATGCGTTTCGGAGCAGGGCTGGATGATCCGGATGCTCGGCATCGACATCGGCCGGCCGGAGTTGCCCCCCGTCGAAGACCGGCTCTCGTTCCTGCGCCACTACGACGAGGTGTCGCGGCTCCGGCGCGAGGTCCTCGACGCCAAGGAGCCGGAGTGGTTCGGGGAGCCGACGACGTTCTTCGACGTGCCCCGGACCCGGGCCTGGGTCCTCACCCGGCGGCTGGTCCATTCCGCCCATCATCGGGCCCAGCTCACCGTCTACCTCCGCTTGCTCGACCGGCCGCTCTATTCGACCTATGGCCCGACCGCCGACACCGGCGGCCTGTTTCAGCACCAAGCCCCCGTCATTTATCGCTACCCGTCCGCCGAGGCTTTGCTTGAGGCCGAGGCGGCCGGGGGGGGGGCGTGGCCGGACTTGCCGGGCCCCGGCCCCCGCGCGCCCACGGAGCGGCCCTGACCCGCTAGGAAATGGCCTTGGGTTTCTTCTGCCGGCTCTTCAAATGCTCTTCCATCTTGAGCCGGGGGACGCCTTCCTTCATCCAGTCCGGCGCCGGGAGTCCCTTCAGGTAGTGGTCGAAGTACTCCTGCATCCGGACCGTGTAGTCCTTCTGGTTCTTGGGTAGCTGCAACCCGTGGTTCTCGCCGACATACTGCAACATGATGACGTCTTTGTCCTGCTCCCGCAACGAATTGAAGAACGTGATCCCTTGGTTGAAATCGACCGCCCCGTCCTTTTCGTTGTGCAGGATCATCACCGGGGTTTCGATTTGCTTGACGAAAAACGCCGGCGAGTTCCGGATGTAGGCTTCGTGGTTGTCGAGGTAGCTGCCCTTGAACCGGCCCTGCGAGGTCTCGAAGATCGCCATGTCGGCGGTGCCGGTATTCCAGTAGACCGAGTTGTACATCGAGATCATGTCGGTGAGCGGGGCGCCGGTCACGATCCCGCTGAACAGCTTGCCCGTCTGGGTGGCCAGGAAGGACGACTGATAACCGCCCCAGGAATGGCCGTGGAGACCGACCTTGGCCGGGTCCACGATGCCGGTGGCGATGGCCGCCTTGACCGCGGGCACCACGCACCACACCGACGACATGCCCGGGTCGTTGATCCGGTATACGATGTCCGGCTGGAACACCGCGTACCCGCGGCTGGTATAGATGCTCGGGTTGAACGCCCGGGTTTCGTTCGGCACGGCGTAGCTGTGAAGCCCTTGGGAGAGCTTCTCGTAGATGTACACCACGGTCGGATACTTCTTGCCCGGCTCATAGTTGGCCGGCAGATAGAGCGCCCCCTGCAGGCTGTCGCCCTTCTCGGACACGTAGTTGACCAGCTGGGCGCCGGAGGACCAGGCATAGTCCTTCTGCTGGGGATTGGCGTCGGTCAGCCGGACCGGGTTGGCCAGCTTGGCGTCAGCCACCCAGTAGTCCGGAAAGTCCCGGACGGTTTGCCTGGTGTAGACCCAGGTCTCGGCATCGCGGGCCCGGTTCACCAAGAACTTGGCGTCGTCCGCCAGCAGCATCTCGGCGCCGGGCTTGGCCGGGATGACTCGGGCCAGGCCTTCCTTTTTGGTCCACTCGCCGTAGGTCTGGAGGTACATCGGCTTGGTCAAGTCGATGCCCTTTTCCTTGGGATCGATGACCAGCCGCCTGGTAAACCGGATCTTGTCCCGCTTGCCGGTCCCGGTCAGGTTGACGAAGCTCCCGCCCGTGGCCGCCACGCGCCAGACATCCCAGTTGTCGAACAACAGGACGAACCGGCTGTCGGCCGACCAGCCTAACGGCTCGACCGGCGGGCGGTCCACGTTGTGGTCGTCCTCCGTATCGATGAACGTGGTCGGCGCGCCCGGGGTAATCGCCTTGGTCTGCCCGGTCAGAAAGTCGTAGACGTGATATTCGCCGTTGTCGTAGAACAGCGCCTTGGTGCCGTCCGGCGAGGGCCGGATCGGATAGGAGGCGGTCTTCTTGATCGGCGTCCGGGCTCCGGTCTTCAAGTCGATGGCGTAGTAGTCCCGGCGCTGGCCGCCGTCGATGTTGTCCCGCCGTTCGTAGACCCGGCGGTCGGTGCCGAGTCCGTACCGGTCGCGCGGGGTCAACTGCACGTCGCGAAGCTCGTCGTCCGCGAGCGCCAGGAACTTCCGCTCGACCACTCGGTAAAGCGCCAGGGACGAGAAGATCTTGTCGCGTCCCTCTTCGACCTGCTGTTGCGATTGGAGCCGGCCCTCTTTGCCGTGCCAAATCACCAGGGTCGGGAGGTCGTCCTCGGTGCCGCCGGCGCCGGCCGGCGTCTGCATCATGCCCGGTGTGCCGGCCACCGGCTTCACATCGGGCCGGCCGGTCTTGGATTCGGGGCCGTTCCGGCGGGCCGTGGTCCCAAAGGCCAGCGCCGCAAAATCGGCGGTCCACCGAGGAGTGCGGTCCGGACTGACCCGGCGGTCGGCGGGCAGGCCGGTGGCCGGACTCGGCTCATAGACGACCTTGGTGTTGCCGCCGCCGACGCTGGTGATTCCCACCACGGCGTACACCGTGTCGCCCCGGGCACTGTCGGGCCGGCCACGGAGTACCGCCAGAGCCAGCCCGCTATCCGCCCACGCCAGACGCCGGTACACGGCTTTGTCGCTCTCGATGGTTTTGACTTGGTCGGTGGCCAGGTTCCGGATCTGCACCCCGTTGCCCACGAGATCTTTGGCCTCGGTGGTCCAGGCCAACCACCCGCCGGTTTCATCCAACGCGTAGTCGGCCACCGAACCGATCGTGCTCATCGTGCCGGTCCGGAGGTCGAGCAGCAGGAGATCTGAGGCCGTGGCCCCTTCGGCCGGATAACGCTTCATCGCGACCCAGGCCGGGTTCTCCCCGGCAAAGCTGAATCGTTGGATCTTCTCGAAATCCCGCTTCTCGCCGGTGGCCAGATTGACCACCACGAGGCCGGTTTGAATCGGCTTCTTGTCTTTCTTGAGCTTCTTGGTTTCCTCGGCGGTCGGGTAAGTCGAGAACGCGGTCCATTTGGCGTCGCCGGAGATCACCAGGGGCGAGTTCCTGGGCGTCTGGTCAAACGGGTTGAACGGCTGGACCACCGCCTCGCCGATCGGAAACCGCCACTCCCGGGCCTCCGCGCTCGTCGGGCGCACCACGACTTCGCCGTCGCCTTCGTTCGGCGCCAGCACGTAGGCAAACCAGCGGCCGTCGGGGGAGGTGGCGGCATTCCGGATCGATTTCCAGAAGCTCAGATCAGTGGCGTCGAGCGTCTTTTGCCCGCCGGACTGCTGGGCTGGGGCCCTGGTGGCGGTCAAGGCCGCCAACCCGAGAACCGGGAGGAATCGGAGTACGCGCATGAGAGCCCTAAAATCGGAAGTGGTGCGGACAGGTAACCCCCCAATAATCGCCGCAAAGCACTCTAACGGCTAGGTGGCGAAACCGCGGGCCGGATGCTAGTATCACGAATGGACTCCAATTTTACGATCCGCGAACGCGACCGGATGCTCAAGGAACTGGTTGAATTCCTCTCGATTCCGAGCATCAGCGCCCTGCCGAACCATGCCCAAGATTGCCGCCGAGCCGCCGGCTGGCTGATCGACCAATTCAAGCGCCTCGGCTTTCCCGTCGTCCAACTGCTCGAGGGCAACGGCCATCCGGTGGTCTGGGCCGAAAGCCCGCCAGTGCCCGGGGCACCGACCTTGTTGGTGTACGGGCACTACGACGTCCAGCCGGTCGATCCGATCCATGAATGGAACACACCGCCCTTTGAGCCGACCGTGCGGGATGGCCGGATCTATGCCCGGGGTGCCGCCGACGACAAAGGCCAAGTCTACTGTCTCATGAAGGCCTACGAAGCCGTATTGCAGAGCGGCAAGCCACCCATCAACATCCGGTTTCTGATTGAGGGCGAAGAAGAGAGCGGCGGAACCGTAATCGGTGATTTGCTTACCGCCGAGCCGGACCGCGCCAGGGCCGATGCGATTTTGATTTGCGACATGTCCTACTTCGATATCGGGTGGCCGGCCGTCTACACGGCGCTCCGGGGCCTCTGCTACGCGGAAATCCATGTTCGCACTGCCGAGCGAGATCTCCACTCGGGGAGTTACGGCGGCGCCGCCCCCAACGCCATGGAGACGTTGGCCCGGCTGTTGTCGGACCTCAAGGGACGGTCCGGCAAGATCAACATCCCGAAGCTCTACAAGTCGGTGAAGCCGCCAACCAAGCACGAGCTCAAAGTCTGGAAACAACTGCCGTTCGATGAAGCCCGGTTCCTCAAAGAGGAAGTGACCGGCAAGGCACTCACCGGGATCCAAAAAGCGTCGGTGCTCGAGCGGGTCTGGGCCCTGCCCACGTTCGAAATCCACGGCATCCGGGGCGGCTTCACCGGCGAGGGCGCGAAGACGGTGATTCCCGCGACGGCGATGGCCAAGGTGAGCCTCCGGCTCGTACCCGGTCTCCCGTTCGAGAAGGTGGCCAAGTGGCTGAAGAAGGCGGTCGCGAAAATGGCCCCTGAGTGGGCCGAGGTCGAGGTCCGGATCCTCCATGGCGGCGATCCGGTCGAGGTCGATGTCGGGCATCCGGCCTTCAAGACCCTTGACGCGGCCTTTGCCGAGGTGGTGGGCCGTGGCACGGTGCCCGTGCGCGCCGGCGGATCGATCCCGGTGGTCACTCAATTCGCGAAAGCCGGCGCCCCGGTCATTCTGACCGGAATCGGCCTGCCGGACGACGGCCTCCACTCACCGAACGAGAAGCTCGACCTCCAGCAACTCTGGGAAGGGATCGCGGTGTTCGGACGATTTTACGAGAAGCTCGGGGAAAAGGCGGTGTAGGTCAGGCCGGCGGTTCGTCGGGGGCAATCCGTTTGTGGCTCCCGGAGTATCGGGCTTCCGTGCGAGCGTGGAGTTCGTCGACGCCGATCAGCGCCCGGACCGACACCACGATGCCGGCCACGACATCGTCGGCCCAATAGGAATCCGGGCGCTCTCCTGCCGGAAGAGCGGCCGCTTGCTTGTCGAGAAACTGGGTGGCGGTCGCGATCCAGTCACTTTGGGCCCCGGCCACCAACGACCACGACGCCGTGGCCCGAAGTTCGAGTTCCGAGAGCTCCGTCAACAGGCTGTCGATTCCGGTCGTCACCGGTTCGCGCCGCAGCCGCTCGGCCACCGCCGCGAGCACCGCGCCGCGGGTCGCTTCCTCGGCCTCCGAGAGGGGGGCGAGGTAGTGGCGCTGATCGGCCACCATCTCGGCCAGCCGGACGCACACCGCCCGAATGGCTGGGGTCAGCGTTACCGGCGCCTCCTTGGCCCAGCTCGAGGCGGCCTTGAGAATGTCCCGGACCCGGTCGTCCGCGACCGCGTTCAGCTTGGTGACGTCAAGAGGCTCCGCCATGATGGCGGAAGATAATACCTGGGCTCGGTCGGTGGTCCCGTTCGGTTCAGGGCGCCGGTGGCCCTACCGGTTGAAGTTCGTGCTCCGAACCCATCACGATCGCCCGATCGAAGACGGAACCAAATCCTGCCATCACCGCACTCCGCACCTCGGCCATCAGTCCGTCGCGCGGCCCGATCCGATCCGCCACGCTGGTCATTCGAACACCCGGAATGCCACATGGCACGATCAGGTCGAATAGGTCGAGTGCGGTGGTTACGTTCAACGCGAAGCCGTGGAAGGTGACCCACTGCTTCACATGAATCCCGATACTCGCGACTTTCCGGCCGCCGGTCCACACGCCGGTTAAACCGGGGTTCCGTTCGGCGCTGATGCCGAGCGTCGCCAAGGCCACGATCAGGGTCTCTTCGATTTGTCGGAGGTACCAGTGGAGGTCGGGCCGATAATTCTGGAGCTGGAAGATCGGGTAGCCGACCAACTGTCCCGGCGCGTGGAGCGTCACGTCCCCGCCGCGCTCCACCTCAAAGACCTCGAGTCCTCGGCGGGTGAGCTCGTCGGCTCCGATCGGGAGGCTCGACGCCTTGGTGCTCCGCCCGAGCGTGATGACCGGGTCATGCTCGACGAGCAGCACGAGATCCTCGTGGCGCATCCCTTCGACTCGTTCGCGGCACAGCCGCCGCTGCAGAGTGAGAACTTCGTCGTAGCCCCGGCGCCCGAGATCGATGACCCGAATCGCGGCCGGCGCGGTCACAGCGCCGGGAAGGCCCGGGCGATCCGGCGGTTGAGGAGCAGGGCCAGCGCCAGCGCCCCAAGGGAGAGTACCACCAGCCCGAGCCGCCCGAAGGCCCGGTCCACCGGCATCGTCACGACCGACAGGACGAAGCTCGCGAAGAAGCTGACCATCGCGAGCATCCCTTGGCGAAACGTATTGTGGACCGGGGCCATGACTCGCCAGGTGGCGATCGCCGCCGCGAAGCAGGCCAGAAACGTCCCGGCAAACAGCACGACGGCGGTCGGCGCTCCGATTTCGAGGCGCTGGGCCGCTTGCTCCGCCGTTTGCAGGGTTCGAACGACGAAACCGACCGCTGCGTTCAGGGCCAGGCCCAGTGCCGCCGACAACGCCAGGGCTCCGAACGCGAGCCCGACGAAGTCCTGGTCGGCGTCAGGTGTGGATGACACGGCCCATCGAGTCGAGGGCCGCTTCGGCAATGGCCTCGGACAGGGTGGGGTGGGCGTGGATCGCGAGATCCACCTCCTCCACCGTGTATTCGTTTTCCCGGGCCACGGCCAGTTCGTGAATCATCTCGGAGGCGTGCCCGCCGACGATGTGGGCCCCGAGGATCTCACCGTATTTCTTGTCGCGGATGATCTTGACGAAGCCTTCGGTGTCGTTGGTGGCCCGGGCCCGGCCGTTGGCACTGAACGGGAAACGGCCAACCTGGTAGTCGAGCTTCTTCTCTTTGCATTGATCCTCGGTCAACCCGATGCTGGCCACTTCCGGGTGGCAGTAGGTCACGCTGGGCACGTTGTCGTACTTGATCGCGTGCGGCTTGTGGCCCGCAATCAATTCGGCGACGAACGTGCCTTCGCGGCTTCCTTTGTGGGCCAACATCGGCGGTCCAGCCACATCGCCGATGCAGTACACCCCCGGCGCCGTGGTTTCGAGTGTGGCCAGGTTGACCTTCACGAACCCGCGGTCGGTCAGCTGCACGCCGGCTTCCTTGAAACCCATGTTCTCGGTGTTGACCGCCCGGCCCGCCGCCATCAACACCTTCTCGGCGACCACCGTCTCGGCCTTGCCGGCGACTTCGAGTTCGAGGGTCACCTCGGAGGCGCCGACCGTGGCCTTGAGGACCTTGGCCCCCGCCATCACCGCGATCCCGCGTTTCTTGTAGCTCTTGGTCAATGCATCCGACGACTCGGCGTCCTCGATCGGTACGATCCGCGGCAACGCCTCGATCAGGGTGACCTTGGTGCCGAACGCGTTGAAGATGTCGGCAAACTCGCAGCCGACCGCCCCGGCCCCGACGATGGCCATGGTGGCCGGCGCCCGGTCGAGAAACAACGCCTCGTCTGAGCTGATCACGGTGGTCTTGTTGATCTCGAGGCCAATCTGCGGAATCCCCTTGACCCGTGATCCGGTGGCGATGACGACCGCCTTGGAGGCGGTGTGGGTGTCGTCCCCGACTTTGACCTTCTTGCCCGGGAGGAGCGTCCCGGTGCCTTTGATGACGGTGATCTTGTTCTTCTTCATCAAGAACTCGACCCCGCGAGAGTTCTGGTCCGAGACCTGGCGGGACCGCTTCATGGCCACGCCATAATCGGTCTTGATGGGTCCGACCTCGACGCCGAGGCCCTTGGCGTCATGGGCCACGAGGTTGGCCACATACGCGCTGTGGAGCAGGGCCTTGGTCGGGATGCAACCGATATTGACGCAGACGCCGCCAAGTTTGTCCTTCTCGACGACCGCCGCCGACAGGCCGAGTTGGGTGGCGCGAATGGCGCAGACGTAGCCGGCCGGGCCGCCGCCGAGGACAATGAGATCGTAGGTAGACATTCGAATTTCGGGCTAAGGGTTCTCTAAGACTGCAAGCCGACGGGGTTTTCGAGCAACTGTTTCAGCGTCTTCAGGAACTGCGCTCCGGTGGCGCCGTCGATGACTCGGTGGTCGCACGACAGGGTAACCCGCATCCGGCGCCGGGGCACGATCTGCCCTCCGACCACCGCGGCCACCTGGGCAATCGAACCGACCGCCAAGATGGCCGCTTCCGGCGGATTGATGACCGCCGTAAAGTGTTCGATGTCGAACATCCCGAGATTCGAGATCGAAAAGGTCGAGCCGGTATACTGCTCCGGCGTGAGCTTGCGATCCCGGGCCCGGCCCGCCAAGTCGCGAGATTCCGTGCCGATGTCTCGGAGGGTCTTCAAGTCGGCGTTTCGGATCACCGGCGTGATCAGACCGTCCTCGACGGCCACCGCCATCCCGATGTGGACTTCGTTCCAGTACCGGATCTTGTCGTCCTGCCACCAGGCGTTGCAGGCGGGATGCTGCATCAGCGCCAGAGCCGCTGCCCGGACCACCAGGTCATTGAACGAAATCTTGACCGCATCGCCGTACAGCGTTGTGAACTGCTCCCGGAAATCAGCGGCCTGCTCCATGTCGATTTCAGTCGTGAGGTAGAAAGTCGGGATCGGGCCGATCGACTGCGCCAGCCGTTTGGCAATCGTTTTCCGGATCATCGAGAGCGGCACGTCGGTAAACGCCGGTCCGGCCTTCCGGACCGACGCCATCGCGGCCACGGGCGTGGCGCCGGCGCCTTCGACATCCCGGCGAATCACCCGTCCCTCGGGCCCGGAGCCCGGGACTCGGCTGAGATCGACGCCACGGTCGGCAGCCATCTTCCGGGCCAACGGCGAGGCTTTGATCCGCCCGGCCGCCACCGGCGCCGGTACCGCCCCCGTTGCCGGTGCCGGTGCCGCGACCGGAGTCGCGGCGGGAGCCGTTGCCACTGGGGCGGCTGCCCCATCGCCTAACGCTTCGCCCGGCTGGCCGATCCAGCCCACCACCTGAGACACCGGAACGGTCGTGCCGGCCGCCACCGCATGGCGAAGCAACGTCCCCCCGGCTCGGGCCACCAATTCCATGACGGCCTTGTCGGTTTCCACTTCGGCCAGGACGTCCCCGGCCTTGACCACGTCGCCTTCCTGCTTCTTCCACTCGACCAGGCGGCCTTCTTCCATGGTCGGCGAGAGCGCTTCCATCACGACTTTGGTGGCCATTAGACGTAGAGTACTTTCTTGGCGGCGGCTTGAATCTTCTGCGCGTCCACCTTGGCGGCGCGCTCGAGCAACTTGTTGTACGGCATCGGGACGTCGGCCCCGGTTACCCGCCAGACCGGCGCGTCGAGCGCATCGAAGGCCTCCCGCTGGATCGTGTCGACCACTTGGGCGCCGACCCCCGCAAAGTACCAGCCTTCTTCGGCCACCACGCACCGGTTGGTCTTGGCCACCGACGCCAGGATTGTGTCGGTGTCGAGCGGCCGGATCGTCCGAAGGTCGATCACCTCCGCGTCGATCCCCTCGGCGGCTAGCGCTTCCGCCGCCTTGAGCGAGGGGTCGACGGTTTTCGAGTGGCAAATGATGGTGACGTCTTTCCCCGGCCGCTTGATGTCGGCCTTCCCGATCGGGACGATATGGTCGCCATCGGGGACGTCGCCCTTCACGTTGTACAGCATCTCGCCTTCGATGAAGACCACCGGGTTGTCATCCCGGATCGATGCCTTGAGCAGGCCCTTCGCGTCGGCCGCTGTGGCCGGGGCCACGACCTTGAGCCCGGGGATATGCGCATACCAACTCTCGAACGCCTGGGAGTGCTGGGCGCCGAGCTGAAGCGCCGACCCGCCCGGACCGCGAAACACGATCGGCACCCCGATCTGGCCGCCGGACATATACCGCATCTTGGCCGCGGAGTTGACGATCTGGTCGATGGCGAGAAGCGCGAAGTTCCAGGTCATCATCTCGATGATGGGCCGGAGCCCGACCATGGCGGCCCCAACCCCGATGCCGGTAAAGCCCAGCTCCGCGATCGGCGTATCGACCACCCGGCGAGGCCCGAACTCCTTGAGAAGGCCGCGGCTGACCTTGTAGGCGCCGTCGTACTCGGCCACTTCCTCGCCCATCAGGAACACCCGGTCATCGCGGGTCATTTCTTCCCGGAGCGCCTGGTTGAGCGCGTCGCGGTAGGTCATGGTGGTCATGTCAGTTCGGCTCCGGCGCGTAGACATCCTCGAATAGCTTCGAGGGCTCCGGGTCCGGCGATTCTTCCGCGAACCGGATCGAGTCGGCTACCTCGGCTTCAATCTCGGCCTCGAGCGCCGCGTGGTCCGCGTCGGTCCAATAGCCGCCGGTCCGCATCAGCTGGCCGAGTAGCGTCAGCGGATCGCGGCCCCGATACTCGTCGACTTCCTCTTTGGTGCGGTAGGTGCCGTGCGCCGCGTCCGACATCGAATGGCCGACGTAGCGGTAGGTCTTCACCTCGAGGAACGTCGGCTCCGAGTCCGTCCGGGCCCGGGCCACGGCCCGGTCCATGGCCTCGCGCATGGCCAGGACGTCCTGCCCGTCAACCACTTCGGTGGTCATCGCGTAGGCGGCCCCGCGGATGGCCAGACTGGTGACAGCGGCCGCCCGGGCCACCGCCGTACCCATTCCATAGCCGTTGTTTTCGACGATGAAGATCGCCGGGAGATTCCAGAGCGCGGCCATGTTCAGCGTCTCATGGAAAGCCCCGATGTTCGCCGCCGCTTCGCCGAAGAAGCAGACGCACACTTGGTCGCCGCCCCGGTATTTGTGGGCAAACGCCACCCCGGCGGCCAGCGGGATGTGGCTACCCACGATGCCGTGTCCGCCCAAGAACCCGTGGGCAACGTCAAACAGGTGCATCGACCCGCCCTTGCCGGCCGAAACGCCGGTGGCTTTGCCGTGGAGCTCGGCCATGACGCCCCGAGGGGTGAGCCCCCGGGCCAGCGCATGGCCGTGCTCCCGGTACGCGCTGACGACATGATCGTCGGGCCGAAGCGCGGCCATGACCCCGACCGCGACGGCTTCCTGGCCGATGTAGAGGTGACAGAAGCCGCCGATCTTGCCTAACGCGTAGGCCTCGCCGGTTTTTTCTTCGAACCGCCGAATCAGGAGCATCTGGCGGAGGTAGCTCCGATGGAGCGCCTTGGTGGCCGCGTCCACGGCCTTGCCCTTCGCGGCGGGTGCCGTGGTGGTCATGGGGTTCCTCTGGAGGCCTTGGCGCTATCAACCTGTTCCCAGGCGTGATAGCTCGAACGGGTCAGCGGGCTCGATTCGACGTGATCGAAACCCATGGCGAGGCCGAGGTCTCGCAATTCGGCAAACTCCGTCGGGGTATAGTACCGAGCGATGGGAAGATGACTCTCCGAAGGCCGGAGATATTGACCCAGCGTGAGGATGTTGACGTCCGACCGGCGGAGATCCCGCATCGCCACCAGCAGTTCGTCCCACTCCTCGCCCATCCCGAGAATGATGCCCGATTTGGTCAGGCCCCCCGGCACCATCCGGCGCGCATTGGCCAGCAGATCGAGAGCCCGTTGATATCGACCCCCCGGTCGGGCCAGGCGGTAGAGGCGCTCGATCGTCTCGAGATTGTGATTGAGAATGTCGGGCCGGGCATCCATGACCAGCTGCAGGGCCGGTGCCGAACCCTTGAAATCGGGAATCAGGACTTCAACCGAACTCTTGGGGAGCCGCTTCCGAATCTCGATGATGCAACCGGCAAACGCCTCGGCGCCGCCGTTCTCCAGGTCGTCGCGGTCAACCGACGTGATGACGACATGCTGGAGTCCCATCTGGGCCACGGCCTCGGCCAACCGGACCGGTTCCACCGGATCGAACGGCAGCGGGGTGCCATGCGACACCGCGCAGTAGGCACAGTTCCGGGTGCACACATCGCCCAAGATCATGAACGTGGCGGCCTGGTGTTCCCAGCACTCGCCGATGTTTGGGCATCGGGCTTCCTCACAGACGGTGTGGAGGTTGAGTTCCCGCATCAGCGTCTTCAACCGCGCGTAGTTGCCGCCGCCCGGCGCTTTGACCTTGAGCCAACTCGGCTTCCGTTCGAACGGAACGGTTGCCAACGGCGGGGCCGAGGACGGGGTGCCAAGCGAACGGGTCAGTTGGACCAGCGGTGCCGCCACGCAAAGCTCCTTCACAGGAAAGCGCCCCGAAATCGGCGGGAACGCAGCTACAAGAATAGTATCGAACCGACCGAGGGGAAAGCTTAGGATTCTGCCTGCTAAGACCAGAAAGGGCAGTGACTTACCCTTCTAATCGGAGAAGCGCCGAGCGCCGAGCCCCGAGTGCCGAGCTCCTAGGACCAGAACCGCCCCGGCCGAAGGGCCTCGATGCCTTCGAAGGTGGCCTCGCCGGCCATGAGATGGCAGAGCGACACGGCCGTAATCCCGGCGAGCAGAATGCCGTTTCGCCCCCCGCCCGTGGCGTACCAGAGGCCCGGCGCGTTTGGTTCCGCACCGACGATCGACAGTCCATCGGGGGTGCCGGGCCGGAGCCCAGCCCAGCGGCGCTCCACTTTGAGCGGCGAGAGCGCCGGCACTACGGAGTCGGCCCATCGGACCACGGCTTGCTCGCCCTCGGCCGTAGCCTCCGCCGAAAAGCCGACATGCTCTGAGGTCGAGCCGCAGAGTGCCTCGCCATTGCGCTCCAGGACGTAGCCCTGGCCCGAGTAGTAGATGCCGGGCGGGACCTTGGTCGGCCAGCGCTTGGCGACCATCTGCCCTTTGACCGGTTCGACCGAAACCGGGCGCGGCAATCCCTCGAGCCGGCCGCTCCAGGCGCCGGCGGCCAGTACTACCGCGCCGGCGGAATAGGTTGCCCGGGCGCCGCGAACTCCCACCACCCGGCCGCCCTCGACGACCACACCGACGGCGGCGTCGGGCTCAAAGGTGGCGCCGCGCTTGGCGGCACTCGCGCGGAAGGCTTCCACCAATCGGATCGGGTCGATCGAACCATCCTGGGGGGCAAACAGGGCCCCATCCGACAACCCAACCCATGGGTACTCGCTTTGGACTTCGGTCGGATCCATCCACTCGGTTCGGTGCCCGTGCTGGCGTTGCCACGCCACCGAGTCACGGAGGCGGGTGGCTTGGTCTGCTCCTCGCGCCAATCTCAGGATCCCGCCGTCAAACAGCCCGCAATCGATCCCGGTCTCGTCTCTCAGAACCATGACCTGGCTCCGGTAATACTCCCGGCCGGCGATCCCGAGCTCGAAAAGCGGAGGGTCCTCGCTGCTGTCGATCTGGGGCGCCAGGAGCCCGGCAGAGGCGCGCCACGCTTCGCCGGCCCGGTCGGTGGGTTCGAGCACCAGGACCTTCCGGCCCGTGCCGGCTAGTTCCCGGGCGCAAGCGGCGCCGGCAGCGCCTCCTCCGATGATGACAACGTCTTGAGTATTAGGCACTTAGGCTAGTAATGAAACTTTCTGAAACGTCGGCCGTACTGGGGTGTGCACCACTAGAAATTCAACCGTCCGGAGGAAAATACAATGGTCCGTGGATTCGTGGGATTTGCTGGGTTCTTCATCCTGTTCATGCTTGGGATGAAGGTCATCGGCTTCTTGATCGGCGGACTGATTGGACTGGTCCTGAAGCTGGTCTGGTTCGCGTTCCTGGGTTGGATGATCTCCACCATCATCCGAGTCTTGAGCCCCTCGACGGCCGATCGGATTTGGGAGACCGTTCGGGGCAAACCGTCCGAATCGTAGCCGACGGGTTGGGGCGGGCCAAATCACCCGCCCCATTTTTTGGGGCCTCCCCACATTAGGTCGAATTGCCCTCGAGTAATTTCGGGGTTGGCGCAGCCTCGCGACAGGCGCGACACCGCCGGAGGTTGACGGTATGGCCGACCACCAGGACCGCGGCCCCGGCAATTGTCACAAGCGATCCCCGCTCCCCCAGGCCAACGCCGGTCGCGATCAATCCCACGCCGCCCGTTCCAAGCGACCCCGGCATCGCCCCGCCATGACACCGGTATCCCCGGCGGAAGGCAACGGCCGC
This sequence comes from Gemmatimonadota bacterium, assembly GCA_009692115.1. Classification (NCBI taxonomy): domain Bacteria; kingdom Pseudomonadati; phylum Gemmatimonadota; species Gemmatimonadota bacterium. The sequence continues at coordinate 34,166 of SHZU01000011.1, forward strand.
GAGCACCGCCGTCACCACCAACAAAGCGACGTCAACGCCCCGCGAGGCGATCCAGCCCAGTCCGATGGCGGGCAGGGCCGCGATCACCGCGGGGAGGACGGTACAGTGCACCAAGCAGAGTGACGAGGCGGCGACCCCCCATCGGTCAAACGCCGTCTCATCGCCGCCGCCGGTTTCGAAACCGCAGAACTTCATTGGACCGTGATCGGCAGACTGCAGGGGCCGAAGTCCTCGTGCTGCTCGATCTTGTGAAAGAGCGCAAAGGTCACCGCCGTCGTTCCCGCCGCTCCGCCGCTCAGCGTTCCGGCGAAGGCGCTGGCTCTCGTAAATCGGCCGGCGGGCTCGACTTTGAGTTCGAACTCTTGGTCGGTCACGATCGTTTCGGGTGATCCATCCGCTTTGAGAAACGTGGCCGAGACGGCTGCTCCACCGGCGGGAATCGTGGCCGACGCCGGGACCGGCGTGCAAGTTCCGCCACTGAAGTTGATGACGGTGGTCCCGATCGTGACCCGCATCGTTTCGACCTCCGGCTCCATTTCCTCCGGTTCGCTCGAACACCCGGCGGCGAGCGTGAGAGCCGCGATCGCGGCGGCGCCGATCCAGCGAGAACTCCTGATGCTGATGTTGCTCATCCTATCCTCCTTCTAGAAAGTGATCCGATACAGCAGGCTGACGTTGCGCCCCGGCTGCGGGGCAATCTCTTTGATTCGGGAGAGATGGTCCCGGTACTGCTTGTTGCCAACGTTGTCGACCCTGAGGGTGAAGGTGTGGAACTGCCCGCCGATCAGGGTCCGAAATCCGGCGTGCAGGTCCCCAACCACGTACCCTGCAGTCGGGGTCTCGAAATCGCCCACGCGGGCTTGGCGGGCGGCCCAACGAGCCCCGGCGCCGGCGAACACGTTCGGCGTTTCGTAGCGGAGTTCTGCGGTTCCAAAGGCCGGTGGGATCAGTGGCGGCTCGGAGGCCGCCGGAACAAACGTGGTGTCCGGTGGGTCGGAACTGATGACGGGGATAGCGGCCCGGACCTTGGTGAAGACGGCGGCCACATAGGATGCGGTGGCTTCGAACGCCAGCCGGCGCGCCAGCACGATTTCGACGGTACCCTCGGCGCCGGTGAACCGGGCGGCCTCGTTGGTGAATTGGAACAACGGGCGTCCGCCTTGGCGGCCGATCACCGCCCGGCCCCGGCTCGACGGGAAGATGTAGTTCGAGAGCCGGTTCCTGAACCCGGCCACTTCAGCCCGCACCCCGCTCCGTTCGAGGCGGACGAATCCGTCAATGCCGAGGCCGGCCTCCGCCGTGAGTCGGGGATCGCCGACGTCATACGAGTTCGAGGCCAGGTGGGGCCCGTTGGAATACAACTCATTGAAATCCGGCGTCCGGTACGCCCGGGCGATGCTCCCGCCCGCTTTGAAGCCACCGCCCAGATCCGCGAGGCCACCGAACGACGCCGAGAAGGACCCGAAGGTCCGCGGCACGGTCGACACCCGATCCGCGCCGACGCTGATCGTGGTGATCCGTCGGGGCTCATAGCGGGCCACGTCGTACCGCACGCCCGCTTGGATCCGGATCGGACCGGTGCCGAACTCTTGAATCACGAAGCCCGCGACCGAGAAGTCGCGGGTCGACGGGGTGCGGAGGGTGCCCCCGGTCTCGATGTCGCGGAATTGCCCCGCGAAACCGATCGCGCCGCTCTTGGCGCCAAGGAACCGCCGGTGGCGGGCCGTTAGGTTGACCGTGGCGAAGTCCTGCCGGAACCGGGTTCCGACCGCGCCGCTCGGTTCGGCCTCGGTATGCCGGTAGAACGTGACCGCCGCGTCCGCTCGGAGGCTTTCCCACCGACCGGCGGCCGGATGGCGCTCGGCGGTTGACCGGATCGAATGGCGCTGCATCGCGATATCGACGCCGGTCGGGTGGCCTCCCACGAAACCGCCGGGAATCCCGTAGTCGGTGTCATAAAAACGATAGGACACTCCGGCATGTCCGCGCTCGCCGATCCAGGAGGCGCCGGCGGCCACATCGACCGTCGACACGCCGGTGTTCACCAGCGGCCCCGCCGGCGTGCGGGTGTCGCCGGCGCCCCGGAAGGTCCCCTCGATCCGGCCGGTGACCCGCCGGCCAAAGGCCCGGGTCGCGAAGCCGCCGAGTGCCGCGCCCCGATTGACCGAGCTGGCTTGGGCCGAGATCGTCCCGTGGAGGGCGTCCGGCAGGGTGGCGGGGATTTCCTCGCGGACGACGTTGACCACGCCGCCTAACGCGCTCGACCCGTACAGGAGGGACATCGGTCCCCGCACCACTTCGATCCGCTGGGCCGTCAGGGGGTCCACCGTGATGGCATGGTCCGCGGACGTCGACGCGAGATCACCGGCCCGAATGCCGTCCTGGAGCATGACCACCCGGTCGCCGCTCAGGCCCCGGATGACGGGCTGCGCCGTCGACGGGCTGATGCCCCCCGACGCAACGCCGGGCTGATGGCGGAGCGAGGCGGCGACGGTGCCGTCGAGCTGGCGGTCGAGGGCGGCCGCGCTGACCACCGACGTCGGGCTCAAGGCGTCGCTTTGCGCTCGGGCGCCGACGCCCCCAACGGTCACGATCTCCTCCAGTTGGAGCACGGACTCCGGCAGGACGATCGCCAGGTCGACAGTGTCCGCGGCCCGAACCGCCACGACGGCGGAGTAGGCCCGGTACCCGATCGCCGAGACCATGATCCGGTGGGTTCCCGTGGGGACGCCGGCGATGAGGAACCGGCCGTCAGCGTGGGTGGTTTCGCTGCCGTGTTGGTTGAGAATCCGAACCAGCGCGGTTTGAATCGGGCGGCCGTCCTCGGCGGTGACGACGCGACCGCGAACGACGCCGGCGGGGGATTGTGCCATCACGAGCGTCGGCACCAACGCGATCCATCCGAATGACCAGGTACGCATAGCGAGTGTGCCATTTCCGGGCGGACCGGTTGCCCGGGACGCCCTCGCTTGCTTCGGTGACCGGCGAACGCCATCGCGAACCCGATGCGTGACTACCCCCGGTCAGGATCGACCGGTGGCTACCGAAGCACTACTTGTGTTGGGATTTGGTGCCGAGAACTACGCGTGGACCGGGGGGGCGCGGGATGAATGAGCCCGGAGGCGGGCCGCCGGGAATACCATCGGGCCGAAATAGCATCCGGCCCGGACCGGATCGACGAAGGCCGCGGGGGACGGCTGCTGCGCCGACGACACCGCCTGGGCCAGCAACGGCGTGCCCACGACGCAGTGATCGACGTGATGGTTGGTCGTCGCGGCTTCGACGTGGGCCACCTGCACCCCGTCTTCCGCGTGATGGGTGAGTTCGAGTGCCGCGGGTACTCCTCCGGAGAGGAGCACCGCCGTTGCCACCCACCGCCGCAAGTTCGACCACCAACTACGAGGCATGAGTTAAATCTACCTACGGCCTTGCCTGAGGCAATGGGGCGAGCGGCTCGATCCCGGGTTCCGTTAGGCCCCAGACCACCAGCGGCATCATGATTTCGTGGTGCCCGGTGATCTGAACGCCCTCGCCGCCGGCTTGGGTGGGGCGTTTGACGACGTTCATGGCCGGCCGGTAATGTCGGATCATGTCGAAATCCGCCGCCAGGAAATTGGTTGGCTTTCCGCCACCGAGGTTTCGCGCCACCGTCAGGGCCTTGAGGAACACCTCCGGCATGATCACGGCGCTGCCCCAGTTGAGCACCGCGCCGCCCTCGTCCAGATCCGGGAGTGATCCGGCTAAGCGGTCAAAGTCCTTCATGGCCGTGGCGCCGATCGCGGCCCCATCGGCGGCGGGATGCTGATGAATGATTTCGGCGCCGATGGCGGGATGGACCGTGACCGGAACGCCCGCGTCCAGGGCGCCGAGCAGCACGCTGGCGTCGCGACCCGGTAACGCCGCCCGGCCGGCGAGCCCTCGGGTCAGTCCCTCGCCGAGCCCGAGGCCCTGATCGGCGGCGGCGCGAATCGCCGCGTTCATCTCCGTGCCGGTCTCTTCGGCCATGCCGAAGGTGCCATCGCCCAAGCCGGCCTCGACGTCTTCACTGGTCCCACCGAAGGCCGCCAGTTCGAAGTCATGGATCGCGGCCGCGCCGTTCATCGCGATGTGGGTCACGATGCCGCGCTCGAGCAGGACCCGGATCAGGGGGCCGAGTCCGACCTTGATGACATGCCCGCCCAGTAACAGGACGACGCCCCGGCGGCGGGCCGCCGCGGACCGAACCCGGTCGATTACCAATCGGAGGTCTCGAGCCGCGAGTAGGTTCGGCATCGCGGCCAGGAATCCGGCAAACGACCGGTCCGCTCCCGGCACCAGAGCCAGGAGTGACGGGTCGACTTTGTTGGAACGGAGCGTGATCGGAACGGTTATAACGCGGGCACGATCGGCTTCGCGGTACCTCACCCTCAGTCGGCCGGCGCGAAGGTCATCTGGGCCAGCCGGAGGGTGACGGTGCCGAAAGCCAACTTGGAGCGGATCTGGACCGGGATCCGGCGGGCGTCGTCGGTAATCCAGAGCCGAGCCTCGGCCCGGTCGGCAAACATCCCCCGGTCGTCGATGACCGGATTCAAGACGAAGCACCGGACTTTGGTGCCGTCGGGTAAATCCATTTCCTCCATCTTCAGCACCCGGATCAGCAACGGGTTCTTGTCGTCCATGAAATAGTTCTCGAACCGATAGGCCTTGCCCACTTCGAGCGGCGTGGTCCGGACGAAATAGAGGAGCGACGCATCGTCGAGCGGATGAGTCGGCGTCGCCTGGGTGCCGTCTTTGCCTCGTTGCCGGTAAAAGCCTGAATCGGGAAAGATGTCGTAATCGCGGAGCCGGTTCTTGTTGTTCTCGGTGTTGTCGTTCCGGAAGCGAAGCGACTTGAAATCGGTAACCGTGGTCCATGACTCGAGCGTGTTCTTGATCCGGAACAAGAAATTGCCGCCTTCGAGCTGGAACCGGAATTTGTAGGTCGGCTCGCCCCGGACGGTGTCGAGGCCGGCCACTCGGATCGAGGCTTCCCCGAGCTTCAGCATTCCGATCTTGGCCGAATACTCGAAGAGCTCGCCGACGGCGAAGGGGTGTTTCGGGGTTCGGCACTCGGCGCCCGGCGCTCGGCACTCGGCGGGGAGCAAGAGGGAGGTCAGGGATACCAGCAGGGCGATCATGCGTCTTGGCCTTTCTCGCGGCGCTTGGCTCGGGGGGCGCTTCGTTCAGCGGCGACGGCTTTTCGAACTACGCTGCTCGAGCGCCACAGGTCGCGGGCGGTGGGCCAAGGGTCGACTCTCGTGGCTCGGGCTTTGAGATCGTGCCGTTCCGGGAAGGAGACGGTGTCGATCTGCCGGGCATGCACGGCGGTTCGCCCGACCAACTCGGCGTTGGCGGCCCAGCCGTCCGAGAGCAGGACCCGATCGGGCCGGTTGAACACCGATTTGAGCGCGGCGAGGCGGAAGCCGATGTACCCGGAGGTCGGGTCTCGAACCCCGTCGACTCCGGCGCTTCGGCCGAGGAGGTATTTGCTCCATCGGCGGGTCCAGCGATAGGGGCGTTCCCACTTCGGATCGATGGCGCCTTCGCCGACGACCAAGTCGGCCCCGCTGTCGAGCTTCTTGGCGAAATCGCCGAGGAACTCGGGTCCGTGGGCAAAATCGCCGTGCATCAAGATCGCGCCGTCGCGCTTATGACGATCCGATAACTCGAGGGCTTGGCGGAGCAACGCCTCGACGGTGGCCGCATAGCCTTGAGCGGTGCGGTCGGCCCGAATGGTCAGCGGCAAGACTTCGGCGTAGGTCGCCAGGACCTCCGCGGTATGGTCGCTCGAGCCGTCGTTGCCGACCAGGACGTGATACTCCCGGCCGAGGGCTTCGAAGGCCCTCCGAACTTTCCAGAGCACGAGCCCGATGGTTTCGGCTTCATCTCGGCTCGGAATACAGACGTAAATCATTCTCTACCAACGTTCTAGGACAACGGAACGATACACCTGGAGGACCCCGGCTGCCATCCCGGAGTCGGTGAACCGGGCCACCGATTCAAGGCCTTTGGCCACGAGGCGGTTCCGAAGGTCGCCGCTGGCAATAACCTGCGCGATTCCCTCGGCTAAGCCGGCCACGTCGCCCGGAGGGACCAATACCCCGGCTCCGTCGCGGAGCAACTCCGGGATGCCGCCGGCCCCCGTGGCAACCACGGGGATTCGGAGCGCCTGGGCATCGAGGATCGTGGTGCCGAGCCCCTCCTGGATCGAGGTCAGGACGAAAACCGTCCCGGCGGCGATCAGCTGGCGCGGCTCGTTGATCTGGCCGAGGAAATGGATGATCGGGGTGATCCCGAGGTCGCGGGCCAAGGCTTCCAGTTCGGTCCGAAGGATGCCGTCACCGACCAAAGCCCAATGCAAGTCGGGAAACCGGTGGCGGAGCCGGGCGGCCGTTCGGAGCAACGTGGCGTGGTCTTTTTCGCGGGTCAGCGCCGCGACGGTGACGACCAAGGGCCCGTGCGGTGGAAGTCCCAGGGCCGTCCGGGTCGGGTTCTGCCTAACGTCGATGGCGGCGACGAGATCGATCCCGGAGTGAACCACGGTAATCCGGGCGGGATCGATCCCGTCGGCCACCAGGGTGTGGCGGACCGCCTCAGAGATGGCGATCACGGCCGCCGCGTTGGTCCAGAACCCGCGCCGGCGGAGGGGGAGATTGGTCCGTCGGGTTACGATCACGGGTGACCGGGAAACCAGGGATGCCAGGCCCGCGAGGGTGAGTGCGTGGGCGTCATGGGCGTGGAGGATCGAGCGGGCGCGGGACGTTTCGGCGATGGCCGCCACCAGGGCCCGCGGTGACAAACCAGCCCGCCACCCGACGGCTCGGGCCGGGACCCCGGCGGTTTGGAGTTCGGCGGCCAGGCGGCTCCCGGCGGTGGTGATGACCAACTGATCGAGCCCGAGCCGGCCGAGGGCCCGGGCCAAGAGAAGCACCTGCCGCTGCCCACCCCGCCACTCCCGGCCGGAGGCGAGATGGACGATCCGCGGTAGGCCGGTCACCGCCTCAGCGAATCAGGGAAAAAGGGACAGCGCCCGTCCTGAAACCCGGCGGTCTGGGTCTCGAGGCCGATCATCGGGATGACCCGGGCTCCGATATGGACCGAGCCCAGCGTCGGCGCCCCGGGAATGGGAAGCCCCTCGTACAGCAACACTCCCTGGACTCCGAGGACCCGGTCCGACAACAGCACCCCGAAGCCGGGAACCGGCTGATCGGGCAGGGGCCCGTCCACTCCGACGACCCAGCCCGAGTCGGCGTTGCCCACCAAGGCGCGCTGGGCTTGGCCCGCCACCACCCGAACCGCGAGAACCGGCGGCATCGTCGCCGGCGCGGCACTGAGGGTCGTGCCGGGTTTGGTGAATTCTTCGAGCAGCATGGTTGGTCCCGCCAGGGAAAAAATCCCGCACCGGGTACCCTGATTGGACCAGCCGCAGGAGGCGAGGGTGGCGACAAGCGAGAGGCAAACCGGGACCCGCACCGAGAACCGTCCGTCCGAATGGTTCCCAAAGATACCCTCGGGCGGTAACATTCGTTGCCCTATGGGAATCGATGATCTCAAAGCGCGATTCAGGGGGGGCGCCTGGCACGACGCCCTCGTCGACCTCCGGGTCGGCCTCAAGGACCTGAAGGACGCTCTCGACAAGACCGCGCGGGACCTCACCGCCGAACGCGAACAACTGACCATGGCCGAACGCCGGGGCCAATTGGCCGAGGACATCGGGGACGCCGAAACCGCGGCGATTGCCCGCCAGTTTGCCGACAAACATCGCCAGCGGGTGGACCTCCTCGACCGGAAACTCGGCGTCCAGCGTGATGAACTCACGCTGGCCGAGCAGGAATTCGAGGCCGTCTCGGCGCAGCAACGGTCCGCCGGACCAGGGGTGCCGGAGCCACCGGACGAAGACCCCGGCCTCCTCAAGGCCAAGATCGATCGAGAAGCGGCTCGAGCCGCGGTCGATACCCAACTCGAACTGCTCAAGAAGAAAATGGGGAAGGGCTCGTGAATCCGAACGGCATCGACAACGATCGGGGTTTCCTTGGACACCCTCGCGGGCTGTCCACCCTCTTTTTCACCGAGATGTGGGAGCGGTTCAGCTACTACGGGATGCGCGCCATCCTGATCCTGTTCATGGTGGCGCCGCTGACCGAAGGCGGTCTTGGCATGGCGGTGCCGGAGGCCGGCGCGGTCCAAGGGACCTACACCGCCATGGTCTACATGATGACCATGGTGGGGGGCTGGTTTGCCGACAAGCTCTTTGGGCTCCGGCGATCGGTGTTCGTGGGCGGTGTGCTGATCATGGCGGGGCACATCAGCCTGGCCATTCCGGGCTTGGCGTCGTTCTACCTCGGCCTGCTCCTGGTGGTGTTAGGCACCGGGCTCCTCAAGGGCAACGTCTCGGTCATGGTCGGCCAGCTGTACCGGCCCGAGGACACCCGCCGCGACGCCGGCTATTCGCTCTACTATATGGGCGTCAATCTTGGCGGCTTTCTGGGTCCGTTCTTCTGCGGATACTTTGCCCAACAGCCGGCATTCCGGGAACGCCTGATCGGGTGGGGTTTCGCGCCCGAAACCGCCTGGCACTTCGGGTTCGGTGCCGCGGCGGTCGGGATGCTCTTTGGTTTGATCCAGTATTCGCTTGGCAAGGACCGCTTCCCCGCCACCGTCGAACGGCCGCTCGGGGTGTCGAATGACACCGAGCGAAGCCAAGCGCGGCGGCAGTTCGGGATGGCCCTCGGGGGCGTGCTGCTCGTGGTGCTGGCGGCCGTTGGACTCAACTCCGCGGGGACGATCACCATTACACCCCAGGGATTTGCCGGAGGCGTCGACGTGTTTCTGGTCGTGCTCACGGTCGGATTTTTTTTCTGGCTCTTTACCGTGGCCAAGTGGACCCCCGAGGAACGGAAGCGGCTCGTCGTCATTCTGGTGCTGTTCATGGGGGCATCGATCTTCTGGGCCGGTTTCGAGCAGGGGGCGTCGACCCTGAATCTGTTCGCCGACCGCAACACCGCCAACACGATTTTCGGCTGGGCCTATCCGAGTAGTTGGCTCCAGTCGGTCAATTCGTTTTTCATCATCGTCATGGCCCCCCTGGTGGGCTTGGTCTGGCTCAAGCTCGGGGTCCGGAATCCGTCGAGCCCCGCCAAGTTTTCACTCGGATTGTTCTTTCTGGCCCTGGCCTACGTGCTGATGATCGGGGCATCGTTGAGCGCCGCCGCCGGCGGCCGGGTCACCCCGATGTGGCTGGTTGGCTGCTACTTCCTCCAGACGATCGGGGAGTTGTGTCTCAGCCCGGTCGGGATGGGAGCCATGTCGACGTTGGCACCGGCTCGGGCCCAGGGGCTCATAATGGGGGTGTGGTTCCTCGCGTCGGCGATCGGCAACAAGGTGGCCGGCCGGGTCGGTGGGCTCTACGAATCGTTCTCGATCACGACGTTGTTTACCGCCAATGCCGGGTTCGTCCTGATCTTCGCGTTGATCATGGCGTTGCTGATCGTGCCGATCAAGAACATGCGCGCTCGAAAAACCGCGTCAGTATAACGCCGCCGCGATCGATGCGAATTTGGCGAATGCTTTGGCTTGGCGCCGCGATCGCGGGGACCGGATGTGCCAAGGTCGTTCCGGCCGACGTTGGATTCGTCGTCAAGTGGACCGAGACCCACTACGCGCTGGCCCGCGCCGAACGATTGTCTCCGCCGGTCGCCGCCCGGGCCAGTGGGTACGCCGCCATCGCGCTCTTTGAAGGCTGGGCCGCCGCCGGCGATTCGCTCCGGAGCCTCGCCGGCCAACTGAACGGCCTCGACAGCATTCCGAAGCCGCCGGCCGGCAGTAGCCTCGACCCGGCGTTGGTGGCCCTCGAGGCGCAAACGGTGGTGCTCCGGGGCTTATATCGGGGCGGGTTTGCCTCGACCGACGTGGCCATCACGGCCCTCCACGACTCCCTGGTGGGTGCGAGGACCGGCGCCGGGGTCAGCCGGGCCATCGCGGGTCGATCATTGGATTACGGGAACGCCATCGGACTTGCGGTGCTTCGGTGGGCTGAGGGCGATGGGTTTGCCGGCCGACAATTGGCGGATACCCCCCGGTCGACGCCGGATGCCTGGCAGCCGACCGCCACCGGGGCACAGTTCCGGTCCCAGAGTCTCTCGGCCCAGAGCGACGTGGTATTGCTCGACAATCCAACCGGCAAAGCGCAGAGCGGGGCCCTCACCGGCGAGCGCTCGCTGTCGGTCAACCGGCCGAAGACGCCGGCGGCCGCCAACGCGCCCGGCATCAATCCCACCACGGCGCTCGAGCCGGGGTGGGGTGCGCTCCGGCCGTTTGTGTTGACCGGCTCCGAGTCCTGCCCGGCGCCTCCACCCCTCGAGTTCTCCAGCAAGCCGGGGTCGCCCTTCTATCAGCAGGCCGAGGAGATCTACCGGCTGGGTCAGAACCTGACGGAGGAGCAGCGGAAGATCGCCTACTTCTGGGCCGACAATCCCGGGGAGTCCGGCACCCCGGCCGGTCACTGGATGAGTGTCGTGGCCGGACTGGCCTGGCAATGGCAACTGTCGCCGGAACGGACGGTCGAGGCGTACGCGGTGACGGCCATTGCCGTCGCCGACGCCTTCATCGGCTGCTGGCGGGAAAAATACCGGACCGACCTGCTCCGCCCGGTCACCTATATCCAACGGTACCTCGACCCCAAGTGGCAAACGTTGCTCAACACGCCGCCCTTTCCGGCCTATACCTCCGGGCATTCGACTCAGTCGGCGGCCGCGGCCGAGGTGCTCACCGCCCTGTTCGGGGAAGACCGGCCCTATGACGATGCTACCCACGTCAGTCTCGGGCACGGCATCAAACGGCTGGCGTCATTTCGGGCGGCGGCGGAAGAAGCCGGGCAGTCCCGCTTCTACGGGGGCATTCATTACCGGATGGATCACGAGGGCGGCAAGATCCAAGGGGCCTGTATCGGCCGGGCGGTCCTGGCCCGCGTCGCCACTCGACGTTAGGCGGCACCGATGACCCGATGGCGTTTCGCGGTGGTGGCGATTGGATCGCTGGCGGCCTGCCGGTCGCCGGAGCCGGGCCCGTGGCATGAGGAGGCCGGGTATCGGTGGCGCGATCTGGCGCCGCCGGTCGGCGGGTCCGTCGGCTTCACCAGCCAGCGCCCCGGCGCCACCGGCGTCGCCTTTCGGAACGACGTGGCCGAGGCCAAGGCGTTCGCCAACCGCCACCTGGTCCAGGGGTCGGGCGTGGCGATTGCCGATGTCGACGGTGACGGGCGCGCCGATGTCTACCTGACCCGGACCGACGGAGCCAACGCGCTCTATCGGAATCTCGGCCGTTGGAAATTCGAGAACATGGCCGCTGCCGCCGGGGTCGAGTTGGCCGACCGGGCCTCGACCGGCGCGGTCTTTGCCGACGTCGACGGCGACGGCGACCAGGACCTGATCGTCACCGCCATGGCGGGCCGGAACTCTCTGTTTCTGAACGATGGCCGGGGCCGGTTCACCGACGCCACGGCCGAGAGCGGGTTCGTGCCGGAGTCCCGCGGCAGCACCACGGCCACCCTAGCCGATGTCGACGGGGATGGGGATCTCGATCTCTATGTCGCCAACTACAAGGCGACCACCATGCTCGACTCGCTCTCGCCCCAGGAGCGGGCCTTCGACCAGTTGGTCAAGCGGATCGAGGGCCGGTACGAGATCGTTCCGTCGCGCCGGGACAATTACCGGGTGGTGCTCCGGGACGACATTCGCGCCGTGAGCGTCGTGCAGCGAGCCGATCCGGATTGGTTCTATCTGAACGACGGTGCGGGGCACTTTACCCGGGAAATGGTGGCGGGCAATCCCCGGTTTCTCGGGGAGGATGGCGTGCCCCTCGATCGAGAGCCGGACGACTTCGGGCTGGCGGCCCGGTTCTTCGACGCCAACGGCGACGGCGCCCCGGATCTCTATGTCGCCAATGACTTCGAAGATCCCGACCAGTTCTGGATCAATGACGGCACCGGCCGGTTTCGGCTGATCGACCGGACCGCGGTCCGCCAAACCAGTAACTCGGGGATGGCCGTTGATGTCTCGGACGTGGACCGGGACGGCGACATGGACCTGTTCGAAGTGGACATGCTCGCCAACGATAGCCACCGCCGGAAGACCCAAATGCCGACCCACACGCCGATTCCGAAAGTGGGAGGCGACTATCGCGAGCGGGGCCAATGGCAGCGGAACGCGCTGCTGGCCAACCGGGGCGACGGGACCTTCGCGGAAGTCGGCGCGATGGCCGGCGTCGCGGCCTCGGGGTGGTCGTGGTCGGCCCTGTTTCTCGATGTCGATCTCGATGGCTACGAGGATCTCCTGATCGGGAACGGGCACCGGTGGGATCTGATGGACACCGATGTCCAGGAACGGCTCAAGAGTCTGATGACGGGCGTTGATTGGCGGGAGGAACGGAAGTTCTATCCAACGCTGGCCTTGAAGAACGTGGCCTTTCGGAACCTGGGCGGCCTCCGCTTCGAAGAGGTCGGCTCGGCGTGGCGGTTCGGGACCGAGGAGGACATTTCCCATGGCATGGCCGCGGGCGACCTCGATGGCGACGGTGACTTCGACGTGGTGGTGAACCGGCTCGATGCGCCGGCGCTGCTGTTGCGGAACGACGCCCCCGCCGGCCGGCTGCTGGTCCGGCTGGCGGGCCGAGCGCCTAACGTCGACGGCGTCGGGGCGTTGATTCAGTTGCGCGGGCGGGGACGGGTCGATCAGTCCAAGGAAATGGCGGCGGGCGGCCTCTATCTGTCCGGCTCGGAGCCGGCGGCGGCGTTCGCGGCCCAGGGCGACAGCTTGGTGCTCGAGGTTCGGTGGCGGAGCGGAGCGGTCAGCACTGTGGTCGGGGCGGTAGCCGGCCGGGAATACCGGATTGCCGAGCCGCCCGGCGGCCCGGTGGCGGGGGCGGCTTCGCCGGAGGGCGGGCTCCCGCTCTTCGAGGACGTGTCCGATCGGCTTCGCCACCGACAGGTCGAGACCGAGTTCCCGGACTTTGCCCGCCAACCGCTCCTCCCGATTAAGCTGAGCCAACTTGGGCCCGGGGTGAGTTGGATCGATCTCGACGGCGACGGCGACGACGATCTGGTGATCGGGGCTGGGGCCGGCGGGCGGCTCGCGGCGTTCCGAAACACCGCCGGGCGGTTCAGCCGGCTGCCCGGATTCGCCGCCGACAGCTTCGATCTGACCCAGATCGTCGCCGGGCCGGGGGTCGGGGTGTTGGTGGGGCAGTCGAGTTATCAGGCGGCGAGCCCGGCGTCGGCGTTAGGCGCGGCCCAGGTGTTTCGCTGGGCCCCTGGCGGGCCACCCGAGGTCGCGGTGCCGGGCGACACCACCAGCGCCGGCCCCCTCGCCCTCGGCGACATCGACAGCGACGGCGACCTCGATCTCTTCGTGGGGGGCCGGGTGGCGCCGGGCGTCTATCCGCTGGCAGGCAACAGCCGGGTCTGGCGGAACGAGGGCGGGCGGTTCGTGGTCGACGAGTCGAACCGGGCCGTCCTCCGCTCGATCGGGATGGTGTCGTCGTCGGTGTTCTCGGATCTCGATGCCGACGGCGACCCCGACCTGGTGCTGGCCCTCGAGTGGGGACCGATCAAGGTGCTGGAGAATCAGGGCGGGCGGTTCGCGGATCGGACCGAGGCCTGGAAACTTGACCGGCTGTCCGGGCGATGGAACGGGATTGCCACCGGGGATTTTGACGGCGATGGCCGGATCGACCTAGTGGCCACGAACTGGGGCCGGAACACCATGGCCCGCCCCGACTCGGCCCGGCCGCTCTATCTCTACTATGGCGGGTGGGGCGGGGACGGGGTCTCGATGAGTCTGGCGCAGGTGGATCCCCGGCTTAAGGGCCTGGCGCCGTTGCTGACCCTGTCGCGACTTACGGCGGCTCTCCCCGGGCAGCGGCGCCGGACGCCGACGTTCGCGGCGTACGCCGACGCCACCCTGGAGCAGGCGTTCGGCGATGCCCTGGGTCGCGGCGGGCGGCTGGTGGCCACGACCTATGACCAGATGGTGTTCCTCAACCGGGGCGGGTTCTTCGAGCCCCGGTCGCTGCCCCTCGAGGCGCAGCAGGCCCCGGCCTTTGGGGTGGCCGTGGCCGATTTTGACGGCGACGGGGCCGAGGACCTGTTCCTGGCCCAGAACTTTTCGGAAACCGACATCGCCTCGCCCCGGCTCGATGCCGGCCGCGGGCTCGTCCTGCTTGGCGATGGCGGCGGCGGCTTCGCGGCCCTGAGCGGCAACCAGTCAGGGGTCCGGTTGGCCGCCGACCAGCGGGGCGTTGCCGTCGCGGATTTCGACGACGATGGGCGGCCCGATGTCGTAGTCGGCCAGAACACGGCGGCCACGGTGCTGTTCCGGAACGCCGCCGGCCGGCCGGGGCTCCGAGTCCGGCTGGCCGGCGGACTCCGGCCGGCGGTGCTCCGGCTGGGGTATCCGGACGGGTTGGGGCCGGCGCGCGAGGTGCGACTCGGCGGGGGCTACTGGTCCCAGGACGGAGCGCCGGTGTTGGGAACGAGGCCGGACCCGGTTGCACTCTGGGTCCGCTGGACCGCCACTGATTCGACCCGGGTCCCGCTCCGTCCCGGCCAACGAGCGGTGACCGTTATCAGGGCGTTGCCCGAGTCCAGATGACGACGACCCCGCACCCCGCCGATGAGCCGGTGAATTCGGCCGGAACTTCCCCGGAGCCTCGGTAGACTTCGATGCCCTGGACGTCGTTGATCGGGGTCGTGGTGGCGAAGTAGCGGGCCTGCTGGCCATCGACGTAGTAAACCGGGAGGCATCCCGGGGCTGCCCGGGCCATCCGGGCGCGGCAGTCGAGTGCGTCGCAGTACACTTTGACGCCTTTGACGGTCCGGAGGGCGTCGCCCATGTTCATGTAGCCGCGGGCGCTGATTTCGTCGCGGCCAATGAAATGGCCAACCCCCCGGTCACGGCGCCGCTCGAACTCGACGAACCGGGGTAGGGTCTTCGAGTTTCTGGCCTCGACTTCGAGTTCGGGCATCTGCTCGCCGGTGAACTCGAGCTCGAAGGTCTTCTCGAGCGTCCTGCCGGCCTCGAACTTGAGAAAACCGGTGAAGGGTTTGTAACCGACGACCCGAATCAAGATCCGCCGCTCGCCGGGTTCGACGCCGCTGAGGACGAAGCGGGCCTGGCTCGAGAGGCTGACGTCCGCTTTGACGCCGTCGAGGGCGATGATGGCTGTGGGTAAGACCTGACCGGTCCGGCCATCGTAGACCTTCCCGATCAGCTGCGCCTTGTCCTGCGCCAAGCCGGCGCTCGACCCGAGGGCCATGCTGAGTAGAACACCCACCAAGGTTTTGACCATGACGCTCGAACCAGGTTGACAGGTCGGTCCAATTTATATCTCTTGCGTTTTCTCCGCTTGGGAGGCAAATTGGCGTTTCCAAAATTTTCCCGGCGTGCCGACATAGTGTCTTTCTGACACGGCCGACCCAGAGCCGATCGTGTTGAAACGACACGAGTCCCTGGCGGTTTATTCCGCAAGGCGCCAGGGCTGCCGATCTTGCGATCGGAATGCGGAGGGTATGGAATTTGCCTCTGAGTGCTTACCTTCTCTTCCGACTCCGTGGTGGAGACGCGTCGATCCGTTGCTGGCCGTTCAGCTTGATCCGGGTGTAGGGCTCTCATTCCCGAATGCAGTTGCCATTTTCAATATCCTTACAACCGAGGATTCGCATCATGAAGCGTTCCGTACAGAGTGGTCTCCGCGCCGGGGCCGTCGCGGTGCTCTTCACGCTGACCGCACAGGCGGCGTGGGCACAGGCGACGATCTCTGGTAAGGTGACCGACGCCCAAGGTCGGCCGATCGGCGGCGCCAATGTGCTGCTGGTGGGGCTGTCCAACGGCGGGGCTACCAATCAGAGCGGTGTCTACACGATCGCCGTCGCGGCGTCCAATACCAGCGGCCGGTCGGTGACGATCAGCGCCCGGTTCTTGGGCAAGAAGCTGTCGACCAAAACGATCGTGCTGTCGCAGGGCAGCCAGACCGTCGACTTCCAGCTAGCGGACGACCCGTTTCGCCTCGACGAACTCGTCGTGACGGGCGTGTCCGAGGCCACGTCGACCAAAAAGCTCGCCTTTGCCGTCGGGAAGGTGTCTGCGGATCAGCTTCAGGAAACCCCCGGCGTGAGCGCGCTTGGCGCGCTGGCCGGCAAGGTGGCGGGCGTCCGGTTGGTGCAAACCAACGGCGAACCCGGCACCGCCCCGGCGATCCGCCTCCGCGGCGCCACCAGCATCTCCGGCAGCCAGGACCCGCTGATCATCGTGGATGGCACGATCACCCGGATCAGCTTGGCCGACATCGCGTCCGAAGACATCGAGCGGATCGAAGTCGTCAAGGGCGCGGCCGCCTCGTCGCTGTACGGGTCGGACGCCGCCAACGGCGTGGTTCAGATCTTCACCAAGCGCGGCGCGAATCTGGCCGACGGCAAGCTCTCGGTGACCACCCGGAATGAGGGTGGTGCCTCGTTCTTGACCAAGATGATCCCGAATGCCAATGCCCACGCTTTTAAGGTGAAGGCGTGCGATTCGTTCCCGAGCGGCGTGTGCTTCGCCCGGAATCCCGCCGGCAACCGGCAGAACGAGCCGGACGGCATCGCCGACAATCCGTACCCCAGATACTTCGACCACCAGGACGAGGTGTCCCGGCCGGGCGTGTTCTTGACCAACTACCTCTCGGTCGGGCAGCGGCGCGGGCAGACCAATTTCAACGCCTCGTTCCAGAACACCAGAACCGAGGGTGTCATCCTCGGCGTCAAGGGTTACACCCGGCAGAACTTCCGGATCAACGTCGATCAGCAGTTGACCCCCAGGCTCGATCTCTCGTTCAGTTCGTTCTACGGGCGCTCGAACAACAATGATGCCGCCCAAGGTCCCGGCAATCCTTTCTTCGCCGTGACCTTCGTCGAACCGAACATCGACTTGTTCGCCAAGAACCCCGATGGGAGCCCATACCGGGCGTTCATTCCGGACCGGGTGGCGAACGCCTCGAACCCGCTCTATGCCTTGTTCAACCGCGACCGGCAGAATGACCGGAGCCGGTTTACCGGGTCCGGCCGGATCCGGTGGCGGATTCGGGACTGGTTGAGCGCCGAAGGCAACTACAACTTTGACACCGACCGGAACGACTTCACCGATCTGACGCCATTCGGGTATCTCTCGGCCACCGGACAGCCCACCGATGGTGACTTGTTCAAGTCGGGTCAGAGCAGCCGGACCTACAACACCGGCGCCACCTTGACGGCCATTCGGAGCTTCGGGTCGATCACCAACACCACCAAGGTCTCCTACGTCTACGAGGATGAAAAGAACTCGTACATTCAGACCCGAGGCACTAAGCTGGTCGTGAAGCAGGTCCCGGAATTTGCGGCTGTCGACCCCTCCACCCTGTCGAGCTTCTCGAACGACATCGACATCCGGAACCGGAACGCCTTCGCGGTCACGACCTTCGACATCAAGGACCGGTACATTCTCGACGGCTTGATCCGGCAGGACGAGTCCTCGTTGTTCGGTCCGGAGAGCCGGAAGTCGACCTACTACCGGTTGTCGGGCGCCTGGCGGGCCAACGAGGATCTCAAGATCGGCGGGATCGACGAATTGCGGTTCCGGGGCTCGTACGGGACGGCGGGTCTCCGGCCCCAATTCGACTATCAGTACGAAACCCTGGCGGTATCGGCCGGGTCGTTCTCCAAGCAAACCCTCGGGAACCGGGCGTTGCGTCCGGCGAAGTCGGCCGAATACGAGGTCGGAGCCAACCTCGAATTGGCAGGCGGCCGGGTGTCGGTCGAGTACACCTACTCGTCGAAGGAAACCAAGGATCAGATCATCCGAGTCAACTTGCCGTCGGTGGTCGGGTTCCTGAATCAATGGCAGAACATCGGTGCCTTGAAGTCCAGAACCCATGAGGTCGCGGTTGGGCTCCAGTTGATCAACAACCGGAATATGGCCTTCCAGTTGAGCATCACGGGAGACCGGACCCGGCAGACCATCACCGATTGGCCGCTGCCGCTCGATCTCTTCGGCCCGGTCGAAACCTTCTACATCAACAAGGGCGCCTCGCTCGGCGCCATGTACGGCAACCGGGTGGTCAAGGACATCAATGAGCTCTACGACGACCCGACCAAGAAGGCCCAGTCCGGGGCTGGCCAGGCGTGGGATCCGGCGAAGTTTGTCGTCAACGAAGAAGGCTATGTCGTCCTGAGAGATCAGCTCGGGAAGCCGGACGAGAGGCCCTTCTTCTACGTCAACGCCAAGGGGGAGTCCATCGTGCCGATCGGCGATGCCAACCCGGACTTCAACCTGAGCTTCAACCCGGTCTTCAGCTGGAAGAAACTCGCCTTGAATGGCTTGGTCGATTGGAGCCAGGGCGGCAGCATCTATAACGGGACCCGGCAGTGGCCGTTCTTTGAGAACCGCGACCGGATTTACGATCAGCGCGGCAAGCCCGAAGCCGAAAAGAAGAGCCAGCTCTACTACAACTTCTTCTACAACGGGTTGAATCCGATCGACTTCTTCGTCGAGCCGGGCACCTATGTGAAGATCCGGGAGTTGGCGGCGCACTACACCCTCGACCGAAACCAGCTCAAGAAGATCGGGTTGGGCAAGCTCGAGAACGTCCGCCTCGGGGTAATCGGCCGGAATTTGTTCACCTTCACGAAGTACTCCGGCTACGATCCGGAAGTCGCGAGCCCGTTCGACAACGACCCGTTCCAGGTCCGGATCGACTGGTTCACATATCCCCACTTCCGGACCTTTACGGGTCTGGTTGAAATCGCCTTCTGAGGAACGAACCCATGAAACTTGTGAATGTGACCCGATGGGTCGGCGTGGTGGGGGTGGCGGCGTCGCTCAGCTGCAAGAGCCTCGATGTCGAAAACCCGAATGCTCCTGACGCGGCCCGGGCCTTCGCCGATCCGGGCGCCATTGCCGGATTGATGACCGGCGCCTGGAAGAGCTGGTTCAATGCTCATACCGAGTTCAACAGCGCGTTAGTGCTGAACTCGATGGCCGACGGGATCTCTGCGTCGTGGAACAACTTCAACCTTCGGTATTACACCTCCGAAGGGAACGAGTGCCCGGTTCGGTGCGGCTGGATCAACGAACCCAGCTCCGCCTACCGGTACCAGATCGAGACCTACTGGTATGGCTATTACGGGGCGTTGTCGAATGCCAACGACGTCCTCACGGCCATCCGGAAGAACAAGGTGGAGATCGGCTCGGTTGCGAACACCAAGTTGCTCGAAGCGACGGCCGTGATGATCCAGGGCATGGTGTTCTCACAGATCGCCCTCAACTACGATAAGGGCTTCATCGTAACCGAGGCCACCGACCTGTCCACGCCCGACAAGGTCCAGTCCCTGCAGTTCACACCGCGGGCCGGGATGCGGGACGCCGCGATTACCAAATTCAATGAGGCGGCCACCCTGATGGCCGCCGCGTCCGGCACGTTGCCGAAAGAGTGGTTCGGCAAGACCGGGCAACCGACCTACAGCCCCGCCCAAATGGTCAAAGTGATTCGTACGATGCAGGCTGAGTTGCTGTCGTTCTATCCGCGGAACGCCGCGGAGGCCGGCCAGGTGGCCTGGGCCCAGGTGGCGACGTTTGCGGGCCAGGGCAACAGCGACTTCGCATTCGGCTTCTATCATGATGGCAGCGATTTCTACGATGGCGTGAAGCAGTGGGGCAACGACAACGCCACCACCCGGCTCGATACCCGCGTCTCCCGGTTGATCACCACCGGGCCGCAGGGCGAAGCCAAGCGGCACAAGGATCCGTGGCCCGATCCAGCTGGCAACCCCCAGCCCGACGCTTTTGACCGGCGGGTGGGCAATGGGACCTGGGGGCCAAGCGATGACTTCCTTGGTACCGGTACCGTGGAGGAAGACGCCGGCGCGGGGACCGACTATGCCTACCAGTCGCTCGCCCAGTTCCGGCCGGCCCGGGGTCAGTATCACCAGAGCAATCTGTCCACGATTCGGTACACCTCCCTGGCGTATCCGGGGTACGGCCTTCCGGGTGAGGACGGCCTGGGCTTTGCTCCGCAGTACACGCCGGCCTACAACGATCTGTTGTGGGCGGAGGCGTTGCTCCGGAGCGGCAACGCGGCGCAGGCGGCCACATTAATCAACAAGACCCGGGTAACTCGGGGTGGGCTACCGGCAATTTCGATTTTTAGTCCCGCGGACAGCTTCCACGCTGCCCTCCGTTACGAACAGGACATCGAGTTGGTGAACTTCGGGGCGGCTCTCTTCTACAACCGCCGGAAGATCGACGGCCTGAAGGCGGGGACACCGCGGCAGATGCCGGTGCCGGCCAAAGAGCTGCAAGTTCTCCAGCTCGAGCTGTACAGCTTCGGCGGGCCGGGCAAACCGGATATGGCCCCGAGCGTCGATGGCGCCGGTCGGCAGGTGCGCGGGGTTCGGGACATTTGGGAAGAGATCTCGACCTACTCGAAGCAGCAGGCCCGGCGGCGGAACCGCAACTAACCGCGGCGTCCCGGTAGGGTAAGTTGGGGCGAGCCATCCGGCTCGCCCCAACTTTTTTTTGCCGACGCTCTATTTTCCACGGGTGACATCCTCCGTCCTCCCAGAGCCACGGCTCAGCGTTTCCCGCCTCGTGATCCTCGCCGTGGCCTTTGGCCTGGTCGGTGGCCTGATCGAGGGCGCCGTTCTGGTCTCGAAGCCACTATTCGAAGGGCGGATGTCGCTCTTCGGCACCGAAGCGCTGTGGCTGGCCCCACTGGCCCAGGCAGGGCTGTTCGGGCTGCTGGCGGCCGTCTATGGCGCTCTCGGGGCGGTCGTTGGGCGGCTCCGGGCGCCCCGGGTTGCCGTAACCTTCTGGGCGAGTCTCGCGGCCCTGGGGGTCATCGCGCAGTTCGAAGGGATCCACTGGCTGGCCGGAGCCGTGCTCGCCCTCGGAATCGGCGGTGGCCTCGGTCGGGCCCTTGCTGATCGCGCGGCCCGGCTTGCCCCTCGGGCCGTGGGCGTCATGGCCGCCGTCCTGGCTTTGGCGGCGGTGGGCCAACGGGTCGCCGATGGTTGGCTGGAACGAACCGCTCTGGCCCGGCCTGCCGCCGCGGCTGGCCACCCCAACGTTCTTCTGCTGGTCCTCGACACGGTTCGGGCTTGGAACTTGGGCTGGTACGGCTACGGCCGAAGCACCACACCGCGCCTCGACCGCCGGTTCGCCGAGGGGGTGATCTTTGACCGAGCGTTGGCCACGGCGCCCTGGACCCTGACGTCGCACGCCTCGATGTTCACCGGACGGTTCCCCGCTGATCTGAGCGCGGGTTGGGCAAGTCGGTTGGACGGTACCTATCCCACCGTGGCGGAGGTCCTGGCCCAAGCCGGATACGCCACCGGGGGCTTCGTGGCGAACTACCGGTACACCGGCGCGTCGACCGGTCTGGCACGAGGATTCTCCCGCTACGAGGACTATCCTGCCGACGCGCCCGAGGCATTCCGGATGTTGGCGCTGACCCGGCGGGCGCTCCGGAGCCCGTGGCTCCAGCAATGGCTGGTTCAGCGCCGGATCTTCGAGTCGAAGTATGCCGAAGACGTGAATCGCGAGTTCCTGGACTGGGTCGATCGGCGGACGGACCGGCCGTTCTTCGGGTTCATCAACTACATCGACGCGCATTCTCCCTATTTACCCCCGACACCCTACGACACGGCGTTCAACCGTGGTGTTGACCAGGAGCGGCTGTCGGAGCAGTACGTGGCCGGCGTCACGCGGGCCTTTGGTCCGGGTCCGATTCCCTCGAATCTGCTCACCGAGTATCTCGACGGGTACGACGGCTCCATCCGTTACCAGGACGCCCAGATCGATTCGCTGCTCAATGCGTTGGAACGGCGGGGCCGCCTCAAGAACACGATCGTGGTGCTGACTTCCGACCATGGGGAACACTTCGGCGAGCACGGATTGATTCAGCACGGCAACAGTTTGTTCCTGCCGCTGCTGCATGTGCCGCTGGTGGTGTGGGCGCCGGGGTTGGTGCCGGGGGGGCTTCGGATCGGGGCGCCGACCTCGCTTCGAAATCTGGCCGCCACGCTCCTCGACCTGGCCCGGGTCGAGGCCTCGTCGATTCCCGGCCAGTCGCTGGCCCGCCTCTGGGGACCCGATTCGCTTGACGTGCCGCCCGACACCCTGCTGTCCCAAGTGGATTGGCATCCGAGTCTCACGAAGTTTCCGCCGTCACCGTTGCTCGAGGGATCGCTCCGCTCGTTGCTGGTCGACAGTCTCCACTATATCCGGCGAAGTGACGGGGTCGAGGAGCTCTATCATCTGGGCCGGGATTTTCTGGAAGCCCGAAATCTGGCTGGGGCGCCCCAGTACCGGGCGGCGTTGCTCGACGCCCGGGGAAAGCTCGAAGCGGTGACCCGCGGGTTGCCGGGGCCAACGGTCAGGTAGGTCGATCTCGGCGCTCGGCGCTCGGCACTCGGCACTCGGCGGCCCATTCGGACCAGTCGAGGGGGACGGGGGTGATCCGGGCGATGGCGGCGTCGGCCAGGGCAAGGGCTTGGCGGGTGAGGTGGGCTGCGGTGTCGGGGGAGCCGGCGGCGCGGGTCAGGGCGGCCTCGAAGGCCAGGATCCGGGCGTAGCCGTAGATCCGGTGGGGGTCGTTCAGCAACTCGGCTAACTGGGCCGGCTCGAGATGGGGTGCCAGGGTATGGAGCGGGCCGAGCGTCATGGCTTTGGCGTCGTCGAGGTGCTGGCGGGCCAGTTCGAGCGAGGCCGAGCGGTCGCCCCGGAGAATCCGGGCGATCAGGGCGGACAGGGTGTCGATCCAGCGGAGGACGGTGTCGTGTTTAGGCACTCGGCGCTCGGCGCTCGGCACTCGGCGGGGTGGGCATTGAGGGGGCGAAGATAGTTGGGGTTTTTGCTTTGTTGTGTAGAGTACTTGACGACATGGGGAGTGGGGGCTAAACTCCCGAGCATATGCGTTCATCGCCTCGGTTGGTGCGGTCGGTGGAGCCGACGCCGCTCTCGGATCGGGCCATTGAGGATCTTTCGTTCATTCGGGAGACCATGGCGCGGGCGTCGACGGTGACGTCGGTGCCGGGGTGGGGCGGGGTGCTGATGGGGTCGACGGCGGTGGTGGCGGCGGGGTTTGCCTCACTGCAGGCCCGGCCGGCCGAATGGTTGGCGGTGTGGCTGGCCGAAGCGGTGCTGGCGCTCGGGATTGGCGGGCTCGCGATGGTTCGGAAGGCCGGCGCCACCGGGGCCCCGCTCGGGACCCGGGCGGGCCGGCTGTTTGCGGGGGCGTTTGCGCCGCCGATCTTGGCCGGCGCGGTCCTGACGGCGGCGCTCTACCGGGTCGGGCGGGTCGACTCGCTCCCGGCCGTGTGGTTGTTGCTCTATGGTACGGCGGTCACGACGGCGGGGATGTTCTCGGTCCGGGCGGTGCACATCATGGGGCTCTGCTTCATGGTGCTCGGTGCGGTGACGTTTTTTTCACCACCGGGCTGGGGCGACTGGATGATGGCGGCCGGCTTCGGCGGGTTGCAAATCGGCTTTGGTTTCTTGATTGCGAGACGGTATGGCGGCTAAACGAAGCGCGGTTCGGGCGGTTGACAGAGCGGTGGCGGCCCCAGGGGTCGGCGCTAAGCTCACGGTATCCGGCAAGGGCCCGGCGGCATCGCTCAACCTCGACCGGTTGATTCACGAACGGGTCCGGTTGGCCATCGTCAGCGCGCTGGCCGTCAATCCGATGCTGGCGTTCAATGACTTGAATGAGCTCCTCGGAACTACCGACGGCAACCTGAGCGTCCACGCCCGGAAGCTCGAGGACGCTGGCTACGTTTCCTGCCGGAAGAGCTTCGAGGGGCGGATGCCGCGAACCGAGTTTCGCTTGACGGCCACCGGACGAGCAGCGCTCGACCGATACCTGGCCCATATGGAAGGGTTGATCAAGGCGGCGCGGGGCAAGTAGCCGGCGCCGGGTTCCCCGAGGGCCGCGCAGGCGGTTTTCTTTTTGAAAGGACACTTTGCGGTGCAAAGTACTATGCAACTCCATGCCGGGATCATCATGGACGGGAACGGCCGCTGGGCCGAGCGGCGAGGATTGCCCCGACCGGTCGGTCACCGTGCCGGCGCCGCGAATCTCCGCCGGATCATCGAGGCCGCGCCCGGGCTCGGCATCGGGACCCTTACACTCTATGCGTTCTCATCGGACAACTGGCAGCGGCCGTTACCCGAGGTGACCGCGCTGATGCAACTATTCCGTCGGTTCTTGGCGGATGAAACGGCCCAGTGCATCGAGCACGGCGTCCGGCTCAATGTGATCGGCCGGCGGGACCGGCTTGGCGCGCCGCTGCTCCGCGCGATCATCGATGCGGAGGAGGCAACGGCCGGAGGCCGGGAACTGCTGCTTCGGATTGCGTTCGACTACTCAGGCCGGGACGCCCTTCGGCGGGCGGCGCTTCGGCTGGCTCGGGCCGGGGCGGATGACTGCTCGGCGGACCAGTTCGGCGAGTTGGTCGGGCTGGTCGATCACGCTCGGACCGCGGCGCCGGCACTCGACCTCCCGATTCGCACCGGCGGGGAGCAGCGGCTCAGTGACTTTCTGCTCTGGGAGACCGCCTACGCGGAGTTGTTCTTCCGGGCCGAGTTGTGGCCGGACTTCCGGCTGGGGGATCTGGCGGAGGTGATGGCGGGGTTTCGGGGGCGGGATCGGCGGTTTGGGGTTCTCGGTGCTCGGCGCTCGGCACTGGGTAGGACGGGGGGTGATTTCAGTCATCCTCGAGGTTCGTTGACGGCTCCGCGGAGCACGGTCACCGCGTGACCGGCGAGTTCGACCCGATCGCCGAGGAGGCGGGTACCGACGAGCCCGCCTCGGCGGGAGGCCTGGTAGCCGACGAGGTCGGTCCGGCCGAGGCGGCCGGCCCAAAATGGCGAGAGGCTGCAGTGGGCTGAGCCGGTGACCGGGTCTTCGTCGACCCCGAAACGCGGCGCGAAGAAGCGGGAGACGAAGTCGATGCCGGGTTGGTCGCCGGGGGCCGTGACGATGACGCCGCGGGCGTCGACTCGGCGGAGTCGGGCCATGTCGGGTTCGAGGCGGCGCACCGCGGCCGCGTCCGGCAGGACGATCAAGAAGTCGGGCTGGGCCGCCTGGTTACTGAAGATCTCGCCGCCGGACGTGCCTAACGCTTCGTGCAGTCCGGGTGGCGCCACCGCTGGGCGCTGAGGGGTCGAGGGGAAGTCGAGGAGGATCGTGCCGGCCGGGCCCGGCGTGGCGGTCAGCAGGCCGCTTCGGGTGTGGAATCGGGCCGTCAGCGCCCGCGCTAAGGTGCCGGATTCCCACAGGAAATGAGCGGTGGCCAGCGTGGCGTGACCGCAGAGATCGACTTCGGCCGCCGGGGTGAACCAGCGGAGCCGGAAGCCGCTGCCCTCCGCCTGCACGAAGGCCGTTTCGGCCTGATTCATTTCGGCGGCGAGCGATTGCATCCACTGCTCCGGCGCGGGGCCGGTCAGATGGCACACGCCGGCGGGGTTGCCCTTGAACGGGGCGTCGGTGAAGGCGTCGATAAGCCAAAGTGTCGGCATGAGTTCAGGCGTGGTGACAGGCGACGAGCGATGGTCCCAGCGCGGTGAGTTCGGGCCGGCTGGTGGTGCACCGCGAGTCCTTGGCCGGGTGGAAGCAGCGGGACGCGAAGGGGCACCCGGGCGGCATGACCGTTGGGCTCGGCGGATCGCCGGGGAGCACGATGCGCGTTCGTTGGGTGGTCGGATCGGGAACCGGAATGGCCGAGATCAGCGCCCGGGTGTACGGGTGGCGGGGACGTTCGAGGACCTCGTCGCGCGGTCCCTGTTCGACGATCCGGCCATAGTACATCACCGCAATCCGGTGGGCCACCTGGCGGACCACGCTCAAGTCGTGAGCAATGAAGAGATACGACAGGCCCCGGCTCTGCTGCAGATCGAGCAGCAAATTGAGCACCTGGGCCTGCACCGACACGTCGAGGGCCGAGACCGGCTCGTCGAGCACGATGAAGGCCGGATCAACGGCCAAGGCGCGGGCAATCCCGATTCGTTGCCGCTGTCCGCCGGAGAACTCGTGGGGATACTTCTCCGCGGACGCGGGGTCGAGACCCACTTCGGACAGAAGAGCCGCTACCCGAGCGCCGACGTCCTTCTTGGGTAGCAGCCGGTGAATCTCGATGCCCTCGGCCACCGACTGGCCCACGGTCATTCTCGGATCGAGCGAACCGTACGGGTCCTGAAAGACGATTTGCATCCGGCGGCGGAGGAGCTTCAGGGTCCGGCGGTCGGCGCCAAGCACGTCGGTGCCATCGAAGCGAACCGAGCCCTGGTCGGCCTCGAGCAGACGGAGCACGGTCCGGCCGGCGGTGGTCTTGCCGGAACCTGATTCGCCGACCAAGGCCAGGGTTTCTCCGGTGGCAACCTCGAACGAAACGCCGTTCAGCGCATAGACATGCTTCGGGGCCTGAAACCAGCCGGCCCGGCTCTCGAAGTGTTTGACGAGATCGGTCACTTGGAGCAAGCCGGTCACGGGGCCAGCCCTTCCACGACCCAGCACTTGGCTTCGTGATCCAACCCGGCCGCCCGCCAGGGGGGAACTTGGCTGGTACAGGCGTCGATCCGGAGCCCACAGCGGGGATTGAACCGGCACCCGGCGGGCCACGCGTACGGTTGCGGTACGGCGCCGGGAATCTGCGGCAATCGGCCGACCGGTCCGGTTAACCGCGGCATCGATCGGAGCAGGGCTTGGGTGTATGGGTGCCCGGGCGCGGCGAATAGGGCGGCGGTCGGCGCGGTTTCCACCAATTGACCCGCGTACATCACCATGACCCGGTCGGTGCGCTCGGCCACGACGCCGAGGTCGTGGGTAATCAGCAGGAGCGCCATGTTGCGTTTGGTCCGGAGACTGTCGAGCAGTTCCAGGATCTGAGCTTGCACCGTCACGTCGAGGGCCGTGGTTGGTTCGTCGGCCACCAAGAGGTCGGGCTCGCCGGCGAGGGCGATGGCGATCATGACCCGTTGGCGGAGTCCGCCGGAGAGCTCGTGCGGGTAGGCCCCATACCGGGCAACCGGATCGGGGATGCCGACCTCGTCGAGCAGCGCGATGGTGCGGGCTTTGGCCTCGACGGCGGACATTTTCCGGTGGGCGGTGACGGCTTCTTTGACCTGATAGCCAACCGTGAGGACCGGATTCAAACTGGTCATGGGATCTTGAAACACGAGGCCGATCCGTCCGCCCCGAATCGCTCGGAGGGACTCACCCTCGAGGCCCATGACGTCGACCCCGTCGAGCAGGATTGAACTCTCGGGGGCGATCTGCCCGGGCTCCGGGACCAGCCGGAGCAGAGCCAAGCTCGTCAGGCTCTTACCTGAACCCGATTCGCCGACGAGCGCCACTCGTTCGCCGCGGTCGATGGCAAAGCTCACGCCGTCCACGGGAACTGAGTGGCCGGTGCCCTTCCGGAAGGTGATCTTGAGTTTCTGAACCGCGAGCAGCGGGGTCATGCGCTCCGGGGGTCGAAGGCGGCCCTGAGGGCGTCGCTCATCAGGTTGACGGCGAGCACCGTTACCAAGATCATGGCGCCAGGAAACAGCAGCGTCCAGGGCGCGGTCGAGAAATAATTGCGCGAGTCGAGTACCATGATGCCCCACGACGGCGTCGGCGGCTGGAGCCCAACGCCGAGGAACGAAAGCCCGGCTTCGAGCAGGATGACCTCGCCGATGCCGAGTGTGGCGCTCACCAAGATGACGCCGAAGACGTTGGGCAACAGGTGGCGAAAGATAGTCCGCTTGGGGGCGGCGCCCAGGGCGGCGGCGGCCTGAATGTAGCCGGCGGTCCGGAGCCGGATGGCCTCACCCCGAACCATCCGGCTGGTCCCGAACCACCCAGTCAACCCGATGACGCCGATCAGCGCCGGGAGCGGAACCTGGTCCCAGACGACGAGCAGGAGCAACAGGACAAAGAGCCTGGGGATGGCCAGCGCCGCATCGACTAGTCGCATCAACCCGGCATCGAGCCAGCCACCGGCAAACCCTGCCACCAGGCCGATCAGGGTGCCGATCGAGAGGGAGAGTGCCACCGAGAGCGCGCCGATGGCCAACGAAATCCGGGCGCCGGTGGCGACCCGGGCCAGCAGGTCGCGATTCAGGTGGTCGGTGCCGAAGAGATGTCCGGCGCCTGGCGGCGTGGCCCCGGCGCTGAGGTCCGGGATTGCGGTCGGGTCGGGCAGCAGCCACGGTCCCACCACCGCCAGCGCCAGGAGGCCAACCATCAGGAGGGCCCCGGCGCGGCCCGAGGGGCTTTGCCAGGCGGTTCGGAGCGTGGCGGCGAGGGAGCCGGTCATCGGCTACGGGTCCGCGGGTCGAGCAGGTGGTAGCCGAGGTCGGTCAGCACCCCGCTCACCAGCACGGCGCCCGACACCAGGAGGGCGGTGGCCATGAGCACCGGATAGTCCCGCGCGGCAATGGCACCCGCCGCGAGCGATCCGAGGCCCGGCCAGGCAAACACCGATTCGACGAACACCGAGCCGGACACCAGCATCGGAAGCATCAGTCCCACCAGCGTGAGGATCGGAAAAAGCGCGTTCCGCCACGCGTGCCGCCACACCACGGTCGACTCCGCGAGGCCGCGGGCCTGGGCGGCCCGGACGTAGTCGAGCCGGAGGACTTCGAGCATGGCCGTTCGTTGGTAACGCATCGTCGCGGCAATGGTCACCACGGAGAGGGTCACGACCGGCAGCACCAAGTGAGTCAGGAGGTCCCAAGCGCGGGCCGGCCAGCCGGCGTCGGAGTTGAGCAACGGGTCCCGCATTTGGGCCGCGGGCAGGAGCCGCCACTCGATCGCGAACACCGAGACGAGGATCAGCGCCAGCCAGAAACTCGGCATCGCGTAGCCGGCCAGTGACAAGTGGGTGAGCCAGCGATCGACGGCCGAGCCCCGCCTGCGGGCCTGGAAGACGCCGAGCCAGATGCCAAGGCCGAGGTTGACGAAGAGGACCGCGCCGCCGAGCAGCAGGGACGCCGGGAGCCGGCTCCAAATCAACGCATTGACCCGGACCGGGTAGTACTCGATCGAGACGCCGAAATCGCCGGTGGTGGCGGCCGCGGCAAACCGGGTGAACTGAGTTCCAATTGGCTGATCGAGCCCGAAGAGGGCTTTGAGCCGCTGTTGCTCAGCGGGTGTCATCGGCCGGTCGTCGGTCAGGCGGCTCAGCGGATTGCCGGGGGCCGCCCGCATCAGCACGAACAAGATCGCGGCCACGGCGAGGAAGGTGACGGCCGCCTGGAGGAGGCGCCGGGCGAGCCAGGCGGCCACCGGCGGTTCTGCCTAACGCCGATCCCGGGGCAGCGATTGCCTCGGGTCGACCGACCACCGCCACAGGTCGGACCAGGGCAGATCGGCCCGGACCGACACGTTGCGGTACCGCTGGTGGTGCACCACGACCTGGGCCGGCGAGAAGAGGAAAACCGCCGGGTTGTCGGCCTGGAGGACGGCAATGGCGGATTTCCAAGCGCCGACCGGGTCAGTGGCGGCCCGAATGGCCTGCTGCAGTGCTTCATCAAACCGCGGATTGCAGACCGAGCCGACGTTGGTGCCGCCGGTTCCGATCCCGGCGCAGGTCCAACTCTGGACCAGGCCGGCCGGCGTCGGGTCCAGCGTGGTTTGGGAGATGTCGATGTCGAAGTCACCCTTGGTTCGCCGATCGGCCCAGACCGGCCCGTCGAGCCGGTTCAAGTCGATCTTGACGGCGATGGCGCGGAGCATGGCCTGGATCGGTTCGGCAATGCTGACCCGGGGCAGGCTCGAGCCCGGGTAGTTGAGCCGGAGCGCCAGGGCGGTGCCGTTCTTGTCGAGGACGCCGTCGCCGTCGGAATCCCGCCAGCCCCGCTCGGCCAAGATCCGCCGGGCCCGGCCTGGGTCGAACCCAGGGAGTTTGGGCGCGATCCGGCGGACCCAACTGGCCGACCCCATCGGGCCGTCGGTGACGCTGGCGTAGGGCCCGAACACCGACCGGACCAGCCCCTGCCGGTCGATGCCTAACGCGATCGCCCGGCGGACCTCGGGGTCGGCCAGGATCGGGTGTGGCTTGGTGCGATCCCCGGGGGCCCGCTGGTTGAACAACAGGTATCCGATGCCGAGCGAGGGCTGGGTCAGGATCCGAAGCGACGGGCTCTCGACGATCGGGGTTACCTGGCGGGGCAAGAGCACGGCTTCATAGGCGTCGGCGGTGCCGTCGAGCATCAGGTTGAGCTGGGCCTCGCCGGCGCGGGCAATCAGAAACACCACCCGGTCGAGCTGGGGCGCGCCCAGAAAGAACCCGGGATTGGCCGCGAGTTCGGCCTGGCGCCCGGGCTCGAACTTGACCCATCGATAGGGGCCGTTGCCCACCGGCCGCGAACTGAATGCTGCGGTGGCCAGGCGGGCGGCCGGAATGGTGTCGAGCAAGTGGGCGGGGAGCGGAACGGCGTGGAAGACCGCGTCGAACATTTGCTCGGCATAGGCCCGCCGGAACGTCACCACCACGCGCCCGGGTCCCTCGGCCGTCACCGCGGCGAGGTCGCGAAGCAGGAGCGGATAGGGCAGGGGAGCCGCCGAATCGCGGGCCCGGTTCAAGCTCCAGACCACATCGCGCGATGTGACCGGCACGCCGTCGTGCCAGGTGGCCCGGGGATCGAGGGTGAATACGAGGGTAAGCGAGTCGCGCCGGGTCCACGATTTGGCCAGCATCGGCTCGAAGCCGGCTTCGCCGGTGGTGACCAGCTTTTTGCCCGGTCGCGCCAAGGGCAGGAACATCAGACTGGCGACGTCGACGTTGGCCTTGTTCGAGCTCAGCGTCGGGACCGGGAGGGTCGGCTCAGCCCCGATGACGATGACGATCGTGCCGTGGTCGCGCCCCTCCTGGGCTCGGGCCGGACCGGCGGCGGCGAGGGCCAGGGCCGCAAAGCCTACCAGCCGAAAGATGGTCACCGGTTCCATGTCCACTGGTCAGATTGGTAGGTATCGTAATGCCGTTCGGCCCGGCGGAGTACCTCGTTAGGTCCGCCGGCCTCCAGCGCGCCGAGCCCCCCGGCCTCGAGGACCTGGATCACCGCGGCGGCGGCGGCAGTGAAGTCGACGGGCCGGCCCAGTAATACGCCAAGCGGGGCCTCTGGCGGCTCACCGGCGCTCTCGGCCAGATGGAGGCGGCGGACGACGGACTGATCGTCCTCAAGCAACATGGAGCCGTGCTGGAGCAGGGATCGCTCGCCGCGGCGTTGGGCACTCCCGACCACTTTCTTCCCCGCGACCACGATTTCTCCGCCGACCGCCGCTGCGAAACAGGGCCCGGATCCAAGGCCCGGGGTGGTCCGGTCCGCCGCCAAGGCCGGACTGGCGCCGAGCAATCCGACGGCTCGAGCCAGGATTTCGTGGATGGCCCGGTAGGCGAGGCGGAGTGAACCGTATTGGGTCATCGGCGCGGCGACGGCGTAGGTCAACTCGCGGGCGTGCCACACCGCGCGACCCCCGGTTGGCCGGCGGACACACGCGAGGTGTTCCGTTGCGATGGCATCGAGTCGATACCGCCGAGTGGCCGGCTCGTGGCGGCCGAAGGAAAGGCAGAAGGGTTCCCACTGGTACAGCCGCCAGAGATGGGCCCCGGTCGCTTCACTGAGATCGAACATGGCGTGATCGATCGCCATGTTCTGAAACCCGGGCCGGGGCTCTGGGTCGACCCAGAACCCCCGCAAGGCGGCTCCGGTCACCCTCCCGAGTAGGCTTCGATCGGCGGGCAGGTGCAGACCAGGTTGCGGTCGCCATAGGCCCCGTCGATCCGTGACACGGTCGGCCAGACCTTGTGGAGCCGAGTGGCCGCCGAGGGGAAGCCGGCCCGTTCGCGGGCATAGGGGCGGTTCCAGGAATCGGACAGCACCGTCTCGAGCGGGTGCGGGGCGTGAAACAGCACGTTGTTTCCCCGTTCGGCCACCCCGGTTTCGATCTCCCGAATTTCTTCGCGAATCGCGATCAGGGCGTCGCAGAACCGGTCGAGTTCCTCTTTCGACTCGCTCTCGGTCGGCTCGATCATGATCGTCCCGGCCACCGGGAAGGACACCGTGGGCGGGTGGAAGCTGTAGTCGATCAACCGTTTCGCGACGTCCTCGACCTCGACGCCCGCCGACTGCTTGAACATCCGGAAGTCGACGATGCACTCGTGGGCAATCAGGCCTTCGTTGCCCGTATACAGGATTTTGTAATGGGGCGACAGCCGTTTGGCCACGTAGTTTGCGCTCAGAATCGCGATCTCGGTGGCTGTCTTCAGGCCCTCGGGGCCCATCATCCGGATATAGGCCCAGGAAATCGGCAGAATCGAGGGACTTCCCCACGGCGCGGCGGAGACGGTGCCGCAGTTCTCCGGTCCGCCCACGGGAATGACCGGGTGGCTCGGGAGGTACGGCGCCAAGTGCGCCGCGACGCCGATCGGCCCCATCCCCGGGCCGCCGCCACCATGGGGAATGCAGAACGTTTTGTGGAGGTTCAGGTGGCAGACGTCGGCACCGATCGTACCGGGGCTGGTCAGGCCGACCTGGGCGTTCATGTTGGCCCCGTCCATGTAGACCTGGCCGCCATGACGGTGGATGATCTCGGTCACCTGGCGAATCCCGTCCTCGAAGACCCCGTGGGTCGAGGGATAGGTCACCATTAGCGCGCCGAGATTTGCCGCGTGGGCCTCGGCCTGCTTGGCGAGGTCGGCCAGGTCGATATTGCCATGGGCGTCGGTCTTGATGACCACGACGTCGAACCCGGTCATGACCGCGCTGGCCGGATTGGTTCCGTGGGCGGATTGCGGAATCAGACAGACGGTGCGGTGGTGGTCGCCTCGGGCCTTGTGATAGGCCCGAATCACCAACAGGCCCGCATACTCGCCCTGCGACCCGGCGTTCGGTTGCAGGGAAATCCTGGCGAAGCCGGTGATATCCGAAAGCCAGCGCTCGAGCTCGGCGAACAGTTGCTGATACCCGGGCGTTTGGTTGATCGGGGCAAAGGGGTGGATCCCGCCGAAGCCCTTCCAACTGACCCCGGCCATCTCGGCCGTGGCGTTGAGCTTCATGGTGCAGGAGCCGAGCGGGATCATGGCGGAGGTCAGGGACAGGTCTTTCGCCTCGAGGCGGCGAATGTAGCGGAGCATCTCGGTTTCGGAGCGGTAGCGCTTGAATACCGGATGGGTGAGATAGCTCGACCGGCGGGCCAGGCCGCTCGGAATGGCATCGCCGAGGCTCTTCTCGAGCGCGGCTGCATCGAAAACGTAGGTCCCGGTCCGGTCGAAGCAGGCCACCAGATCGGCGACATCTTCCAGGCGAGTGGTTTCGTCGAGCGCGATCCCGATCCGGGTGGCGCTGACGGCCCGAAGATTCATGCCCCGCTGATTGGCCGCGGCGTGGATGGCCGAGGCGGTGGCCGGATCGGTGTCGACCGCCAGCGTGTCGAAGTAGGCGCCATGGACCACCGAGTGTTTCAGGTGTTCCAGGGCCCGGGCCAGGAGCTTGGTCCGGTGGTGGGTGCGCCGGGCAATGGCCAGGATGCCCTCGGGGCCGTGATAGACGGCATACATGCTGGCCATGACCGCCAGGAGCACTTGAGCCGTGCAGATGTTGCTGGTGGCCTTTTCACGGCGGATGTGCTGCTCCCGGGTCTGGAGCGCCATCCGGAGGGCCGGCCGGCCCTCGCGGTCCTTCGACACCCCGATCAGCCGGCCCGGCAGGTGCCGTTTGAAGGCGTCCTTGGTGGCCATGAACGCGGCGTGGGGGCCGCCGTAGCCTAACGGCACTCCGAAACGCTGGGAGTTGCCGACGGCAATGTCGGCGCCCCATTCGCCCGGGGGGGCGAGCAGGGCCAGCGCGAGGAGGTCGGTGGCCACCGTCACCAACGCGTTGGCCGTATGGGCCTGCTTACAGATCCCGGCCAGGTCGCGGACGCTGCCTTCGGTGCAGGGATATTGGAGCAGGCAGCCGACCGTGGCGGCATCGAAGTGGAAGGTGGCGGGGTCGGCCACCACGCACCGGACGCCGCGGGCTTCGGCCCGGGTTTCGACCACGGCAATCGTCTGCGGGTGGCAGGCCGCATCGATCAGGTAGGTCTTTCCCGGACCGGCGGGCGCCATGGCCACCGACAGTCCCATGGCTTCCGCGGCCGCCGTCCCTTCATCGAGCAATGAGGCGCTGGCCACTTCGAGCCCGGTCAGATCGCAGATCACGGTTTGGAAATTGAGGAGCGCCTCGAGCCGTCCCTGGGCGATCTCGGGCTGGTACGGCGTATAGGCCGTGTACCAGCCCGGGTTCTCGAAGATGTTTCGCTGCACGACGCCGGGCACGTGACAATTCGAATACCCCATGCCGATGTAGGTGCGGAACGCCTGGTTGGCTTCGGCCCGGGCGGCCAATTCCGCCAGGGCTTCCGGCTCGCTGCAGGCCGGGGGCACATCGAGCGGCCGGCCCAGGCGGATATTGGCGGGAATCAGGGCGGTGACCAGGGCGTCGAGGCTCGGGTAGCCTAACGTCTTCAGCATCGATTCGATGTCGGCCAATCGGGGGCCCAAGTGCCGGTCGAGAAACGTGGCGGCGGGTTCGGTCATCGGAGTCACGGATCAGAAGGTGAAGCGACGATGCCCCGCAGGTCGTTCGAAGCACCCCGGGACATCGCTGGCTTGTCAGGGCAAGGCGGAGACGGTCAGGCGCCGATCTGGGATCGATACGCCGCCGGGGCCAGCAGCGTGTCGAACTGGGCCGGGTCGGCGATCTTGAGCCGGATCATCCAGCCGTCGGTGTACGGCGCCCGGTTGACGACCGCGGGATCGGTGTCGAGCGCGGGGTTGACCGCGACGATCTCGCCGGCCAGCGGGGAGTACAGGTCCGACACCGCTTTGACGGCCTCGATGGTGCCGAACGCCTGGTGGTCGGCAAACTTCTCGCCCGGTTTGGGGAGGTTCACGAAGACGATATCGCCGAGCTCGCCCTGGGCGTATTCGGTAATGCCGATCTCGAGAATGGCTGGATCCGACGTGCGGCGAGCCCATTCGTGGTCGGCGGTGTAGCGAAGCTCTTCGGGGACGTTGGCCACCGGTGTTTCCTAGCGGGGATTGACGGGTAGCAGGATACCCGGCTTGGGCGGCACGGTCAAGCCGAACGGGCCGCTCGCCGCGCCAGTTGGCGCCAGACGTCGCGGGCCCGTTTTTCGAGGGTGGCGAAGTCGGCCTCGTTGTCGATGATGTAGGTGGCTTTCGGCCGCTTTTCCGCCGAGGGCCGCTGGGCCCCGATCATCGATTCCGCGGTGTCGGGGTCGAGTCCCCGGAGCCGTTCCAGCCGCTCCCGCCGGGCCGCCTCCGGGGCATCGACCAGCACCACGGCATCGAACTGCTTGGGGTCCATCACTTCGAAGAGCAGCGGAATGTCCTGGATCAGGACTTTGGTGCGCGCCGCCCGCGCTTCCGCCATCTGGCGGTCGCGTTCGGCGGCCACGGCGGGATGGACCATGCCGTTAAGGGCCGCGAGGGCATCGCGGTTCCCGAAGACCCGGGCGCGAAGGGCCGGCCGGTCGAGCCGGCCGTCGGGGGCGAGCACGTCCTCGCCGAATTTGGCCACGATGGCATTGAACACTGGCGTCCCCGGCTGCTCGAGCGCGTGGACGATGGCGTCGGCGTCGATCACCACGGCGCCCCAATCGGCAAAGAGGCGGGCCACGGTGGATTTGCCCGACGCGATGTTCCCGGTGAGTCCGACGTTGAGCATCCGCTAGAGAATCCTGGTCTGGTCCTCGTCCGGCCGCGGCACCCGGTGGCACCGGCGACACCGGGCCTCGTAGGCTTCGCTTCCACCGACCATAATCGTCGGCGAATCCCATCGGGCGGGGCGGCCGTTGATGAGTCGCTGATTGCGGCAGGCGAGGTCGCCGCAGACAACGCAGATGGCTTGGAGCTTGTCGACCTGTTCCGCCACGGCCATCAGTTCACCCATCTTGCCGAACGGCTCGCCCCGGAAATCCGTGTCGGTGCCGGCCAACACCACCCGGACACCCCGCTCCGCAAGGCCGGTCGACACCGCGACGATCCCGGCGTCGAGAAACTGGGCCTCGTCGATGGCCACCAATTCGGAATCAGGCCGGACTTGCCGGAAGATGTCGGCCGAATGGTCGGTCGGAATCGCTTCGATTTCGATCCCGGTGTGGCTCGAGATCCGGGTGATGCCGCCGTAACGGTCATCGAGGCGGGATTTGAAGACCTGAACCCGTCGGCGGGCGATCAACGCCCGCCGGACCCGGCGGATCAACTCTTCGCTTTTCCCGCTGAACATGACGCCGGCAATGACCTCGATGGATCCGGTGCGCGAGGCGTGGTACATCCGGTGGCCTGGTTTGGTGTGAAGTGACCCACGATATGCGCCGAACCGCCGACGGTCAAGGCGCTCGGCGGGGTGGCTTGGCGCCGCGGTCGACCCGCGCGGTCAGCCGGCGCCCCTTGAAGGTGCGGCCCGCCAGCTTTTCCGCGGCCTCGGCGGCGGTATCCTCGGCGCCAAACTCGATCAAGGTGAACGAGTCCTTGATGTCGACCCGGCCGAATTTCTCGCGGGAAATTCCGAGATCGATACTGAGAAACGCCATCCATTCGCCGACGGTGACCCCTTCTTTGTTCCCGACGCCGGCCCAGACCTTGGGCATCGTCGGGCGGGCGGGGGGCATCGGACGGATCGAGGGTCCGGTGGTCGGCGCGGGGGTCGCCGCTTTCGCCACCGTCCAGAGCGACTGCAGCGCCATCACGATCTCCGATGCCGGGTATTGGTCGAGGAGCGGCGCCACCGTGGCAAAGGCCGCCCGATCGGTGCCGGCTTCGATCCGGTGGCGGATGACCCGTCGATCCGCCGCCATCGCCCGCTCGGCCTCATCGACCGTGCCGCGGAGGTTGATCGGCTCCCGCTTAATCACCAGGCGAGAAACGTAATGTTCGGTCCCGGGCGGCATCAGCAAGACTGACCGGGCCGGATCGGCCGTGGCCAGGACGTCTGGGGTTGGGAGATCGTAGTAGATCGTCACGTCGGCCGGCCCGACCGACACGCCGTGGCTGGCCAACCGGGCGGTAACCGGGCCGACGGTGGAAGGATCGGCGCACCACACGGCCACCTGGTCGAGGTCGAGGGCATCGACCAACGAACCGAGGGCCTGGGGCCGGTGATCCCACCCGACCGTGGCGACCCGGATCCGGGCCAACCGCTCTGCCGGCTCGGCGCCCAACGGGCCAGCCACGGCGGCGCGCCACGCGTACCGCTCGACGAACGGCGCGGTCCGTTCCGGGTCGGCGGTGATGACGACGCGCTGGGTCTCCTTCGGGAGGTCGGCAAAGACGGCGACGAAGCGGTCATCGTCCGCCTCGAGTTCGGGCCAGGCCACGACAACGCCAGACAATTCGGCAACCGGGAGCGCGCTCCGGCGAATCAGCTCCGCGGCCACCGCTCCGGTGGTGACGAGGCAGTCGACCCGCTGGCCGACGAGATGGTGGCCGGCCCGGGCCGGGGTTGGCCCCTGGGCCGCAACCTTCCCGATGGAATGCGCGGCCGAAGCGGCCGCCTCGGCCCAGGGGGCCAGGGCGGATTCAGGAACCAAGAGGAGCAGGGGATGGGACCGCGTGTCTGGGGTTCGGCCGAGGACGGCCGCGAGGACCGGGATGGCATAAGCAGGCGAGGGGGGGGCGGCCAAAACCAGGTTGGCACCACGAGCCGCAATCGGAACGGCCGACCCGCTCACCGGCGGGGCTACGAACGGAGCATCAGACACGGGTATCTCGGTTGTGAAAGAGAACAGCTTGGCATCAATATAACATTGACATCCCTGAAACAACCCACGAACCTTCCAATCATCCACCCATTTCCGGTGATTTTCTTGACTAAGGTCCTCCGCCTTCCCGAGCCGCTGTCCAGCAATCTTGCCCATCTCAAGGGCTCCGAAACGATCGCGATCAACACCGAGGCCCGCCGTCTCCGGGCCCTCGGGAAAGACGTGCTCGATCTGAGCGTCGGCGAGCCGGATTTCGACACCCCGGCGGCCGCGGCGCAGGCCGGGGTGCAGGCCATCCAGAAGGGACTGACCCGGTACCCGCCGAACATCGGGATCGCGGACCTCCGGAACGCCATGGCAACCCACTTGAGCCAGTTGTCGGGCGGGCGACCGGTCGATCCGGACCGGTTCGTGGTCAGCACCGGGTCCAAGCAGTCGTTGTTCAACGCCTGCTTTACGCTCTTCGGGCCCAAGGACAAAGTCCTGATCCCTTCGCCGGCTTGGGTTTCGTATCCCCAGATCGTCCATCTGGCCCGGGCCGAACCGGTGATGGTGCCCGGGGAGGTGGAGTGGGGCCTCAAGGTGAGCGTCAAGGACCTCGAGCGGCACACCGACAAGCTGGTCCGCGGATTGATTCTCTGTTCGCCCTGCAACCCGACGGGGGCCGTGTACACGCTGGGTGAGCTTCGGGCGATTGGTGACTGGGCCCGGAAACACAACGTCTGGATCATCAGCGATGAGATCTATCGCCGGATCCACTTCGGGTCGGGGCCGGCGCCGTCGTTCTTCGACCTGCCCGACGAGTACCTCGAAAAGACCGTCATCATCTACGGGGCGAGCAAGGCCTACGCGATGACCGGATGGCGGATCGGCGCCGCCTACGCGCCCCCGGCGATCGCCAAGGCCATGGGGAACCTGCAGTCGCACACCACGACGGGGGCCAATCATCCGGCCCAGGCGGCCGCCGCGATGGCGTTCTCCGATCCGCGGGTCGAGCAGGAAGTCGTCAAGATGACGGCGGCGTTCCGGAAACGGCGGGACCACCTGGTCGACCGGTTCCGGAGCGAGGCGCCCGGGGTCGAGTTCGTGGAGCCGCACGGGGCCTTCTACCTATTTTTTCGGGTCGACGGGATTCCTCGCTCCGGCGGGCTGACCGGCACCAAGTTCTGCGAGCGGTTGTTAGGGGAGCATGGCGTTGCGCTGGTACCGGGGGCCGCGTTTGGCGACGACCGCTGGGTCCGGCTCTCCTATGCCACCTCGGAAAAAGACATCGAGAAAGCGGTGGACCGGATCGTCCGCTGCTTTGCGGAGTTCGAGGCCGGCACGGTGTGAGCCGAGCCCTGCTCTTCGAGCGGCTCCGCCGAGAACTCGGCCGGGGCGGGCAAGTGACCGTGGCGTCGACGATGCCCCCGGCGGTCGAAGGCCGGCCCGACGACTATCGGCTGGCGCCGTCTCGGTTGATCGAGGGCACCGAGTTGGCCGCCTCGGCGGTCGGCGCGCCGACGGTCTGTCCCGAGCCGTTGGCGTTCCTCGATGGCACCCAGCGATATGAAGTGGTCGGCTACTTCGATACGGTACCGATCGTGGCTGCCTTCATTGCGGCCGCCGTCCGGCTCCGGGTCGACGGCCGGTTTACCACGGTCGAGCGCGCCGAACGCCGCCTCCTCGTCAGCCGCCAGGATGTGCTCGCGGAGCTCCGGTTGGAGGGTGGCGACTTCGAGCCGGCTGGATTCGAGGCCACCGAGCAGGTCCACCCCCTCAAAGAACTCGAGAACGCCCATCGGGCCATCGATCGGGCGCGGGCGGGCCTGGAGCAGACGGTCGGGGCCGCGTTCCGCCGGTCCCATGATGCCTGGCTGATCGTGGACGGCGTGATTTCCGATGCGCCGATCTGGGCCCGCGATCCGCGAGCCATTGGGATCTCGAAGAGCCATGCCACCCTTCCGTTTGCCGGCCCCGACCTGACCCGGTACCTCACGCTCCCCGCGCTCCACCGCACCAGTGTCTTCGAACCGGCCACCTGGCGGTTCGCGAAGGTCCATTCCTGGGGGCTTCGGCTCTGGCCCCACGAAGGCCAGGATCTCCTCCACGGCTTGGTGCGGATTGAAGTGGCCGAAACCGGCCGGAGCCTCGAATGGGCCGATGAATTGTCGCGCTGGATTCTGGCCGAGCGGGTGCCGCTCAGCCGGCCCGACCCCCGGTGGGACCGATTGCTGTACGGGGTGGCCACGGTCGAGCGACACCTGAGGGCGCGATGATCGGCCAGGTCGTTGCCACCGAACTCAAGCCGAGCACGCCGCACCAGTTCCTGTTCTGGACGGCGCGCGATGCCCAAGTCGGCATCGGGTCGATCGTCCGGGTCGAAGGGCCGGGGCGCACGGTCTACGGCGTCGTGACGGACGCGTTTGCGTACTCCGATCTCGCCACCCCGATGGATGCTGTGTACGCCGCGGATGGCGATCCCGCCGGCGCGATCGAACCCAGCCATCGCAGCGAGATCCGGCTCTACCAGACCGCCGTCCTCCGCCACGTCCCGGAAGAGCCGCTCCAGTCGGTGCCGTTAGGCGTGGTGTATCTGGCCACCGACGCCGACGTCGGCGTGGCGCTCCGGATGGACGCCTACACGACGGGCGACAAGCCGACCGGCGTGCCCGTCGGCCTCTATGCGGCCGGCGGGTTGGAAGCTCCGATCCAAATCGACGCCGATTTTCTGCTCGGCCCCGAGGCCGCCCATCTCAACATCACCGGGGTCTCGGGACTCGCCACCAAGACCTCGGCGGTCGAGTTCTTCCTGACCTCGATCTTTCAGCGATTCCCGGCCCACAAAGGCCGGATCGCCGCCCTTTGTTTCAATGTCAAAGGACCCGACCTGCTGTTCCTGGATCAACCGGGGACCCTCACCGATGAAGATCGCCGGCTCTACGACCGGCTCGGGCTCGACGCGGGGCCGTTCCAACAGGTCCGATATTTCGCTCCGTTCAAGAACGACGGTGTCAACCTCAATACCCTCCGTACCAATCCGGAGCTCAAACCCACCGAGCCGTTGGTGTGGGGCCTCCGGGAAGTGCTCGACTACACCGAAGTGCTCCTCAACCGAGACGACATCGACGCCAAAGCCGACGGCTTTATCGATTTCCTGGCCGAACGGGTCGTCGGGAAGGAGTTTCGAGACGAGGTGTCGGGGCAAACCTTCTTGGTCCGGACCTTTGCCGAGCTCGAGGGGTTCTTCAAGGCGATCTTCGAGTTTTTGGAAACGACAGGTCGCTCCGAGATTTGGCGGACCCACCATGTGGCCACGATTCGAAAGATCCGGAACCGGCTCGGCAATATCAGCACCCGCTCCAAGGGTCTGGTCACCGACGACGGCGAGGTCAACGACCTCCCGTGGGGCCATTTCGAGGATCGAAATATTTACGTCATCGATGTCGCCGGTCTCGACCCGCTGGCGCAGGACCTGGTGTTTGCCCGGATCGTCTCGAAGCTCCGGGAGCATCTCGAACGCCGGGATCTCGGGGTCGAACACGTGATCGTGTTCGTCGATGAGCTGAACAAGTATGCCCCCCAGGAGGGACACGACACCTACGTCCGAAAGATGCTGCTCGATCTGTCCGAGCGAGGCCGGTACCTCGGCCTGGTGCTGTTCTCCGCCCAGCAGTTTCGTTCCCAGGTGCACAAGCGGGTCGTTGGAAACGCGGGCACTTCGGTGTTCGGCCGCCTCGACGCCGACGAATTGTCGACGCCCGGGTATGGGATTCTCTCGCCGGCCATCAAGGCGAAGCTCGCCGCACTACCCAAGGGCGAGTTGATGCTCCGCCACCCTCACTTCACCCAGCCGATCTTCGTGAAGTTTCCCCGGCCGTCGGTGCTGTCGGGGCGGGAAGGGGTCGAGCGGTTTCCACCGGAGGTCGAGGTCCCGTTCGAAGATGCCGTGGCCCGGCGGCTCCGGGCGCTCAGTCCGTCGGTGTCGGTCAATCGGATCAAGGATTTGGTGGCCGGCCGGACCACCGACGACGTGGTCCGGGCCCTTCACGCCACCATCCGGAATCGGCCCGATGACGTCACCGCGTTTTTCACCAAATGTCTCGGCCGGGAGATCAAGGTCCGCTCGGTGGCGCCCCGGCCCGGGGTGGCCTCCTTGAAGCCGGCCGACGATCCCTATTCCTGACCGGACCATCGGCCGGGTCCTCTCGGACCGGGCCCGGCAAACACCGGACCAGCCGTTTCTCCGGTTCGGCGACGAGCGCCTAACGTTCGGCGACGTCGAGGCCTGGAGCGCCCAGGTGGCCGCGCGGCTGGCGGCGCGCGGGGTGAGGGTCGGCGACCGGGTCGGCATCATGATGCCGAACGGTGTCGAATACGTGGTCAGCTGGCTCGCCGTGGTGCGGATCGGCGCCATCGTCGTCCCGGTCAATACCGGATACCAGGAGCGCGACCTCGGCTTCGTCCTCGGCGATTCCGGAACCCGGCTGGTGGTCACCGTGGCCGGCCATCTGCCGTTGCTCGACCGGATCTGGACCGAGTGCCCCGGCCTCGAGGACTGCGTGGCCTGGGACGCCGGGTTCCGGGACGAAGCGGCGGAGGGACCCCGGGCGGACCCGGACCCTGGCGTCACCCCGGACTCCCTCGCCGTGCTCCAGTACACCTCGGGCACCACCGGCTTCCCCAAGGGGTGCATGATCACCCACGAGGGGTGGCTCACCGTGGCGGACCGGTTCGCCGAAGCCGGCCAATTCTCGGCCGACGACGTGGCGGTCATCATGACCCCGTTCTATTACGGCGATTTCGGATGGAATGTCATTCTCTGTCTGGCCGTCGGGATGGAACTCGTCTTGTTGCCCCGGTTCTCGGCGTCCGGCCTGTGGCGTTCGGTGCGGGACGCGGGCGGCACCTTCTTCTATTGCCTGGGGACGATGCCGGTGCTGCTCCAGAAACAGCCCGAGGATCCCGCCATCGATCGCGGGCACCGGGTCCGCTGGGTCTCCTGTTCGGGGATCCCGGCCGATCAACACGCCGAACTCGAACGACGATGGGGCGTGCCGTGGCGCGAGTGGTACGGAACCACCGAGATCGGCTTCGTCATCGCGATGCCGCTCGCCGATAGCCACATGACCGGGTCGGGATCGATCGGACGGATGTTGCCGGGCTACGAGGGTCGGCTCGTCGATGCCGCCGGACAGGATGTGCCCCGGGGCGAGGTCGGTGAGTTCATCAGCCGGGGCCCGGTCAACGCGCTCGGATATTGGAACAATCCCGAGGCGACCGTCCAGTGGATGCGAGACGGCTGGGCCCACACCGGCGACCTGATGCGGCAAGACGCCGACGGCTACTACTACCTCGTCGGTCGAACCAAGGACATGATCCGCCGGGGCGGCGAGAACATCGCCGCCGGCGAGGTGGAGGCCGTGCTCTGTGAACACCCCGGAGTCCGAAACGCCGCCTGCGTGTCGGTGCCGGATCCGATCCGGGGTGAGGAAGTGCTCGCCTACATCCAGCCCACCGGCGAGGCTCCCGACCCCGAGCGGATCCTCGACCACTGCCGGCAGCGGTTGGCGGCCTTCAAGGTCCCTCGGTATCTGGCCGTGGTGGCCGAGTTCCC
This sequence comes from Gemmatimonadota bacterium, assembly GCA_009692115.1. NCBI lineage: Bacteria > Pseudomonadati > Gemmatimonadota > Gemmatimonadota bacterium. The sequence continues at coordinate 77,592 of SHZU01000011.1, forward strand.
GCTGACCCCGAGCCAGCGGGTCGAGAAACACAAGTTGCCCCGTTCGGTCCACGGGTGCTACGACGCCACCACCCGATCCTCCGGCTAGGCGCTGCCTCACGGACCTGCTTTTTCGAGTAGATTTCCCCCGTGCTGCTTGCTCACCTCGCCGACATCCACCTCGGCTATCGCCAGTACTACCGCCAGACCCCGCTCGGCCTCAACCAGCGTGAGGTTGACGTTGCCCGGGTGTTCAACCAGGCCGTAGGGCAGGTCATCGAGGCCAAGCCCGATGTCGTCATCGTCGCCGGCGATCTCTTCCACGCCGTCCGGCCGACCAACCAGGCGATCGTCCATTGCTTTCGCCAGTTTCAGCGCCTTCGAGACGGCCTACCAGCCGCGGAAATCATCGTCATCGCGGGCAACCACGATACCCCGCGGGCCAGCGAGACCGGCTCGATTCTCAAGTTGTTTTCCGAGCTCGGCCTTCACGTGGCGACCGAAGAGGCCATCGAGTTCAACTTTCCGAATCTCGACCTGGCGGTTCGGGCCGTGCCGCACCATGCCCTGGTCAGCGCCGAGCGTCCCGACCTTCGTCCAACCGGACGGGCCCGCTATCAAATCCTGACCGTCCACGGCGAGGTCGAGGGACTGTTCCCGCTCGACCGTTGGTGGGCGGAACCCGGCGGGGCCGCCCTCGATCCCGCTCAGTTGGCCGACGCCGGCTGGAGCTACGTGGCGCTCGGCCACTACCACGTGATGCGGGAGGTCGGTCCCCGGGTCTGGTACGCCGGGGCGCTCGACTACGTCACCCCGAACCCATGGGGTGAATACACCGAGCAACGGAAGACCGGGGTCAAGGGCAAGGGTTGGTTGCTGGTGGATCTCGACCAAATGATCGAGGGCCACGGGGCGCCGAAGCCGCAGTGGGTGGTGCCCGAGCGCCGGCTGGTTGATCTTAAAGCCGTCGAAGCCAAAGACCTCTCGGCGGCGGACCTTGATCAGGCCATCCAGGAGCGGCTGGCCACCGTGCCCGGAGGGATTGCCGATCAGCTCGTCCGTTTGGTCGTCTATGACGTAGCCCGTCATGTCACCAGGGAACTCGATCACACCGCCATTCGGGCCGCCAAGGCATCGGCGTTGCACTTTCACCTCGATCTTCGGCGCCCCGACGTGCATCGGGTCATCGGTACCGGTGCCCCAGGGGGCCGCCAGACCCTGCCCGACGTGGTCCGGGCTCATCTGACCCGCCGCCCGCTTCCTGAGCGCCTCGATCGCGACCGATTTGTCGACCGTGGGGTCTCGTTACTCGAGTCGGTGAGTTTCGAGCCTGAGGCGGAGGCCTGATGCAACTCCGCCGCCTCCGGCTGGTCAACTTCCGCCAACACGCCGACACCGTGCTCGAATTCGAGGCCGGCTTGACCGGGATTGTCGGGCCCAATGGTGCCGGCAAGTCGACCTTGCTCGAGGCGATTGCGTGGGCGATGTACGGCACCCCGGCGGCCCGGGGCACCCGCGATTCGATTCGTCGCCGGAGTGCGCCGCCCCGCTCGCGGGTGGAGGTCGAACTCGATTTCGTCCTCGGCCCCCATCAGTACCGGGTCGTCCGCTCGCTGCAACAGGCGGCCCTGTACCAAGATGGCGACGACGTCCCGGTCGCCAACAGCGCGGCGGCGGTCACCGACAAGGTGAGTCGGCTCCTCAAGATGACCAAGGAGGAGTTCTTCAATACCTACTTCACCGGCCAGAAGGAGTTGGCTACCATGGCGTCGATGTCGGCGTCGGGCCGGGCCAAGTTCCTGAGTCGGGTGCTGGGCTACGAGCGCCTGGCCACCGTGCAGGTCAAGCTCAAGGAAGAACGCTCCGCGGTGCGGGCGGCCCTCCAAACGGCGGAAACCGGGTTGGTTGACCTGGTCGAGTTGGAGCGCGAAGAGCTGGAGGCCACCGCCCGTCTGGTGGCGGCCGCGCAGTCGGTGACCACCACGCAAGCCCACCAACTCGCCGCTGAAGCGGCCTCGGCCCGGCTCGCCCCGGAGTGGGCGGCAATGCAGCGCCGCCGGGAGGCGGTCCAAGCCACCGAAACCGACTTGAACATCGCCAATCACGCCGCCACCGAGGCCCGGCGGACGTTCGAGTCCCTGGACCGCGACCTCGCTGAATCGCTGGAGGCCAAGACCAAGCGGGACGAGTTGGCGCCGGCCACTTTGGAATGGGACGCGTTGGTGGCGGACCGGAACCGGCTCGATGCCTTGGCCCAGTTGTTCGCCGGCCGGTTGGCCCTCGAAGCCAAAGTCACGATGTCCGAGAAGGCCATCGCCGAACTCGACCAGCGGTTGAGCCAGCTCCCGGATCGGACTCGGGTTGAGCAGGCCAAGGCCGCCGCGGCCCTCGTCCAACAGCTGGCGGACGCCACCGCGGCCGTCGTCGAGGAGGAACGGACCAATTGGGTCCGGAACAAGCAAGACGCCGAAACGATGCGGAAAGGTCTGCTGCAGCAACACGAGGACGTCGAGACCCAGAAGAACCGGCTCGCGGAGGCCGGGCCGACCGGGGTCTGTCCGACCTGCGGCAAGCCGTTGGGCAAGGAATACGAGGCGGTGCTCGATGACCTCGTCGTGAAGCTCGAACTGATCGGATCGGACGGTCGCCACTACCGCGACCGGATCAAGCAGCTGGCCACCGAGCCGAAGGAGTTGGTCCAGGCCCGGCTCGCGGCTGAACAGGCTGAGCGGGATCTCAAAGTGGCCACCACCGCCTCCGCTCGCGCCGAGGCCGCCGTGGCTGAGCGGACTCGGGCCGAGGCCGCCCGGACCGAGGCCGCCGAACGGCTGGCCGGGCTCCGCCAGCAGCTGGCGGAGACGCCGACCGAGTATGACAAAGCCCGGCACCTGAAGGTTCGGGAGCGGCTCGCGGCGCTCGAACCGATTCGTGAGCAAGTGGTCCGCTTGACCACCCGGGCCGAGCGGGCGGCGGAGTTGGTGCCGAAGGCGCTCGAGGCGGAGCAAGTGCTGACCCGGATCGAGCTTCGGGTGAGTGAACTGACGGCACGCTTGGCGGAGCTTGGATGGTCCGCGGAGGCCTACGAGCGCCTCCACTTGGCCTATCTGACCGCCGACCGGGAGCGCGAGGCGGCGGTGGTTGCCGCGGTCCGGGCTGCCGGCGAACGGAACGGCGCGGTCGAACATCTGGCGGCGGTGGCCCGGCGGCGGGAAGAGCGAACCCGACGGGCAGCCGAGGTCGAGCGCCTGAAGGTCGACGTGCTCTTGAATCAGGAACTCGACCGGGCGTTTACCGATCTCCGGGATGACCTCAATGCCACCTTGCGCCCCGAGCTCGCCGACGCCGCGTCGGCGCTCCTCCGTGAGTTGACCAACGGCCGGTACTCCGATCTCGAGCTGGACGAGGAGTACGTCGCATCGATCGTCGATGACGGCGAACCCAAGACGGTCATTTCCGGCGGCGAGGAGGACGTGGTGAATCTGGCGCTCCGGCTCGCCATCAGCCAGATGATCGCCGACCGGGCCGGGCAGCCGTTTTCGCTGCTGGTGCTGGACGAGGTGTTCGGATCGCTGGATGAGGAACGGCGGAACGCCGTCATTGACCTGCTCCGCGGCCTGGCCGATCGGTTTCCCCAGGTCATCCTGATTACGCACATCGAATCGGTTCGGGATGGCTTCGATCGGATTATCCGAATCGACTACGATATCGAGCGAGGCATCGCCACGGCCCGTGATGAGCCGTCCGGACCTCTGGAGCTTCCTGGTGCCGCAGCCTAACGCTATTCGGGGGCCGCTCCGGCTCAACACCGCCGACGTCGACGAGATCAACCGGGTGTTCTCGGACGCGTTTACCGAACGGTACCACCGTGATGGGATGACCGGCGTCCGGGTCCCGCCGCTCAATCCGGCCATTTGGCGGTTCGCCCTCGCGGCGGCCAGCGACGGGGCGCTCCATTGGCGCGATGCCGAGGGCCACCTCGCGGCCTTCAACATCGTCCACACCCTCGGCCACGAGGGGTGGATGGGCCCGCTCGCGGTTCGGCCGGATTGCCAAGGCCGGGGTTTGGGGCGCCGGATCGTGCAGGCCGGCGTTGATTTGCTCAAAGCGAACGGGTGCCGGGTCATCGGGCTCGAAACGATGCCCCGCACGGTCGACAATATCGGCTTCTACAGCGGGATGGGATTCCGTCCGGCCCACATGACGGTGTCCGTGACCCGTGAGACCCACGGGGCCGCCGGAATGCCCGGGGAGCTGGCCTCGCGGCTCGGACCGCCCGGCGCCTGGATCGAGCGGCTCCGGGAGCTGGTCACCGAGGTGATGCCGGGTCTTGACGTGGGCCGCGAAGCGGGGCTCACGTTGGAGCAAGCGTTGGGTGACGTGACGGTGGTGCGGGATGGAAACCACTGGCGCGCGGCCGCCCTTTGGCACGCGGCGCCGCTCGCCCTCGGTCGACCGGCCGACGAGCTTCGGGTCCTCAAGCTGGTGGCCAAAGACCGGGGGGCGTTCCGGGCGGTCGTCCAAGCGCTCGTCGCGGAGGCGGCGGCTCGCGGTCTTGGCCGGGTGGCCATCCGGTGCCAGACGGGATTCCGCGAAGCCTACGGCGATCTGATGGAGATGGGCTTCCGGGTCCACTGGACCGATCTTCGGATGGTCCTGGCCGACCGCCCGGAGGTGGCGCCCCGAACCGGGGTCGTGTTCTCGAACTGGGAGATCTAGACCCGGGCGCCGTCGTAGCGGAGCGCCCACCACCGAATCAGCAGAACGACTCCAACGGCCAGCAGGATGTGGATCAGGCCCAGTCCAACGGGCACCGCGAAGGTGCCAACGAGCCACAGCAGCAACGCAATCATTGCGCCAACGAGATTCACCATGGTGTCCGCTCTTTGTACGCGTTGACGGTCTCGGTCAGTGTTCCTATAATAGTTCTGTCGGGTGGTATCTGGGAACCAGTTTTTGAGCCAACTGGTCCGAGGCTGGGCCCACATACTGTAGCTGATGCCATGCCCCTCGGGGAAGGCAGATGTGCACGGTGAGGGCGCCGAACATTCCACTTCGGGCTTCAATAAACCTCTCGGGTATCATCCGACACTGGGGCGCCGACCGACGGTAGTCGGGTCGGTGCCTCTCTTTTTCGACGGGAGTTCGTTATGACCACCTGTGTCGTCGCCCGGCGACTGCATTTTAATGCTGCGCACCGGCTCCATAACCCGGCCAAGTCGGACGAGTGGAACCAATCCACCTTTGGGCCGTGTAACAATCCCAACTATCACGGTCACAACTACGAACTCGATGTGCTCGTCGAAGGGCCCATCGACCCGGATACCGGGTACGTTGTTGATGTCGGGATCGTGAAGCGGATCGTTGAGACCGCGATCATCAGCGTGCTCGATCATCGAAATTTGAATCTGGACGTTCCCTGGTTTCGGGAGCGGATTCCATCGGCGGAAAACATCGCGGTGTTCTGTTGGGAACAAATCGGGCCGCTGCTCCCTGCCGGCCAGTTGGCCCTGATCCGATTATGGGAAACTCCGAGGAACTATGTCGAATACCGAGGCCGTTAGCATCAAGTCCCACGTCCGGGCCATCCTCGAGTCGATGGGCGAAGATCCGGATCGCAAGGGGCTCGAGCGCACTCCCGAACGGGTCGAAAAAGCCTATCGCTGGATGACCCGGGGCTACGAGATGTCGGTTGCCGATGTGGTCGGCGGGGGTGTCTTCGAAGAGTCGCACGAGAATATGATCTTGGTTCGCGATATCGAACTCTACTCGATGTGCGAGCACCATATGTTGCCCTTCTTCGGCCGGGCGCACGTGGCGTACATCCCGAAGGGACGGATCATCGGACTTTCGAAATTGCCGCGGATCGTCGAGATCTTTGCCCGGAGGCTCCAGGTTCAGGAGCGCCTGACGGATCAGGTGGCCGATGCGGTCATGGAAGTCCTGGAGCCCGCCGGGGTCGGCGTGGTCATCGAGGCGTCCCACCTCTGTATGATGATGCGGGGTGTCGAAAAGCAAAATTCGACCACCGTCACCAGCGCCTTGCGGGGCATCTTCAAAGACGATGCCCGGACCCGCGAGGAGTTCCTCCGGCTGGTGCACGGGCCCCGGATCGGCCGGGTGTGACGACCGGCGCGCTGGTTGGCCAACTCGCCGTTGTCACTGGCGGATCGAAGGGTATCGGCGCCGCCATCGCCGCCGCCCTCCGGGCCGAGGGGGCCACGGTGGTGCGAGCGTCCCGAACCCGGTCGGCCCTGTCACCGCTGGGGGACGTGTCGATCGTGGCGGATCTGGCCACCGATCGGGGGATCGAGACTCTGGCGGAGGAGGTGTTGGCCCTCGGCGTGCCCGATCTCGTCGTGAACAATGCCGGTGGCTTTGCGCTCGGGTCGTTCGAATCGACTCCCGCGAGTACCCTCGACGAGTTGTACCGCGTCAACCTTCGGGCTCCCTATGAAATTGCCCGCCGGTTCCTCGGCCGGATGCGGGAGCGCGGGTCCGGGCGTCATGTCCTGATCGGAAGCATTGCGGACTCCGTGGCCCTGCCGGGTAACGCCGCCTACGGGGCAACGAAATTCGGAGCTCGGGGTCTTCACGAGGTGCTTCGGGCGGAGTATCGAGGGACCGGAGTCCTCTGCTCTCTGGTCAGTCCGGGCCCGGTCGATACCCCGCTTTGGGACCCGATCGATCCCGATGGCCGGCCCGATCTGCCCAACCGGGCCTCGATGCTCCGGCCGGAGGACGTCGCGGACTTGGTCCGTTGGATCGCCACCCGGCCCCGTCACGTCGACGTCGGCTGGGTTCAGCTCGGCCCGGCCTGACCCGTGTTCATCGAACTCACCGACCACCTTCGGTGCATCGCCGGCCATGACGAACAGTTCGTCATCCTGCTGCCCGATCGGATGGATGGACGCCGGGTCATGGCGGGTACGGTCGGGTGTCCGGTTTGCGGTGCCACGGTCTCGGTGGTCGAGGGGGCCATGGACTTCGGGGGACCACCGCCGCCACCGTCGAGTCCGACCGGCCTTTCGGTGGAGGCCATCATCACCTTGCTCGGGCTCGAAGGGCCGGGCGGGTTCATCGCGCTCCTCGGGGCCGCCGCCGGCCTGGCGGATCAACTGACGGCGCGGCTGCCCGGCGCCCGATTGGTCCTGATCAATCCGCCGGCCGGGGTGGCTGGGTCGGAAACCATCAGCGTGATTCGAGCCGGGCACTTGCCGATCAAGGCCGCCAGCATGAGGGGCGTGGTGGTTGCGGCCGACCATGGGGCCGATCCGGTCTGGGTGGCCGCGGCCGTCCAGGCCGTGCTGCCCGGGAACCGGGTCATCGTCGAAGGACCGCTCGCTCCCGACGACGGACTCGAACTGCTGGCCCAGACGACGGACCTCTGGGTCGCCCGCAAACCGACGGCAACCGTTCGTCGTTAGGCCGCCGGGAGCCGGAGGGCCTGGTCCGGCCGGAGACGATACCACGTCGGGAGGGCGTTCAGCCGCCGGAGCCGGGCCTCGCTCACCCCATGGCGGGCGGCGAGATCGGTTACCGTGTCCCCCCGCCGCCCCCGCACCGGGGCACCCACGCGATCGCCACGGAGGCCCCCGGCCGGCCCCGCTCGGCGGAGGCGAGCCGGATCGGCCGGTCCACCAACACCGAATCGAAGGCGGGCGCCGGAAGCGGCGGAACCTCGACGCCGAATCGCCCTGGATCTCTGCCGATGGCCGCGGCGGCCAGCAGCTGGGGCACGTAGTTGCGGGTCTCATTGGGGAGGAGTCCGCGATCGGCCAGCGTAAAGAAGTCGGGGGTGCCCGTCGAAATCTTCTGCAGACCCCGGCTCACCCGTCCGGCACCGCTGTTGTAGGCCGCCGCCAGCAGTGGCGAGCCGAACGTGCGGGTCAGGTCGCCGAGGTGGCGAATGGCCGCGTCGGTTGCCCGATTCGGATCCCGGCGTTCGTCGATCCACGGATCGACCCGGAGCCCGAGTTCCCGGGCAGTTTCGGGCATGAACTGCCACATGCCCGCCGCGCCGGCGCGGCTCACGGCCGTATTGGAAAACCCGCTTTCGATGATCGGCAGATAGGAAAACTCGGCTGGTAACCCGGCCTGGGTCAGCTTCGACTCGATGGCCGGCCGGTACTTCGATCCTCGGGCCAGCCATTCGGTTATCCGGGCCCGGGCGGGACCGGTGAAGTAGGCCAGGTATCGCCCGACCTCAGGCTGCTGCTCCAACCCGGCGAACGCGCTCTGGGCGGTTGAATCCTGGGCCAGGAGACGGGGGGCTGTGGCCAGCACGATGAGCACCAGGCGGAATCGGGGAGCGATGGGCATGCCCGCGAGAGAGGCAGGTCGCGAGCCGTTCTCAGTGTGGAGCGTAAGCTGTTGTCATGGAATGAGATGAAAGCAGGGAGCTCTCCGAAGTATCCGTCGGGTTCCGGCCAGCTTTGCCGTCCTGGCCCGCAGTTCCTGCCGCTTAGCCCTCGATTTGGCCCTCGGCGTCGGCGGCCAAGTAGACGGCCTCGATCGCGTCCCGATAATGGGCCTCGACCACCCTCCGGCGCACCGAGAGCTTCGGCGTCAGCTCGCCGCTCTCGATCGAGAACTCCCGGGCCACGATCAAGAATCGTTTCGGGACCTCGAACCGAGCCAGCTCGCGGAGGTGTTTCATCGCCTCGGCCTCGAGATGTTTGACCACCCGGTCCAGACCGATCAACTCAGCCCGGGTGGTCCAGGTCAGTCCCTCGCGGGTGGCCCAGGCTTCGAGGACCGGGAACATCGGGGCGAGCAGGGCGATCGGGAATTTCCGCCGGTCGCCTAACAGCACGGCGTTGGCGATAAACGGGTTCTGGCGGAGCAAGCCCTCGATCGGCTGGGGCGCGATCTTCTTGCCGCCGGCGGTGGCGATCAGGTCTTTCTTCCGGTCGGTGATCTTGAGGTAGCCATCCTCGTCGATCTCACCGATGTCGCCGGTGTGGAACCACCCGTCGGGATTAATGGCCAGAGCGGTTTCCGCCGGCCGGCCGAAATAGCCGCGCATCACGTGGGGGCCGCGGGTCAGGATCTCGCCGTCGGGCGCGATCATCACCTCGACACCGGGAATTGGCCGCCCGACGGTTCCGAAACGAATGTGGGGCAAGGTGTTGACCGTGATGACCGGGGACGTTTCCGTCAGGCCGTACCCTTCCAGGATCGGGAGGCCGGCGGCGTAGAAAAATTTGGCGATCTCCGCCGAAAGCGGGGCGCCCCCGGAAAGAAAGAACTTGAGCCGACCGCCCACTCGGGCCCGGATTCGCCGAAAGACCAGCCGGTCGGCCAGGAATCGCTCGATCCGAAGCCAGAGCGGGATCGGCTGGTGGGCCACGGCGAGGTCGGCGGCCCGCTCGCCGACGCCCTTGGCCCAGAAGAATATCCAGCGGGCCAGAGGCGAGCCCCGGATCGCGGTTTCGAGGGCCCGGGCGTAGATCTTCTCATACAGCCGGGGCACGGCGGCCACGACCGTCGGGCGGAGTTCGGCCAGATTGGCCGGGACCGCCTCGAGGCTTTCCGCGTAGTTGATCGTCACCCCCGCACTGAACATGCTGTAGTGACCGGTCATCCGCTCGAAGATGTGGGAGAGCGGGAGCAGCGAGAGGCATTCGTCGGTGTCCGTTACCGGAAGGACCGACATCCCGGCCCGCACGTTGGAGGCGATGTTGCCGTGGGTCAGCATCACGCCCTTGGGCTCGCCGGTGGTCCCCGAGGTGTAGATGATCGTCGCGAGGTCCTCGGGGCCGGCCCGGAGCGCCTCCTCGCGCCAATCCGGCCACTGGGCGGCCGCCGCCTGTCCAGCCGCCGCCAATTGATCGAGCGACTGGACCCGCGGGCCGGTGACGGCGGGGTCGAACGCCACGATCCACTCGAGGGCCGGCAGGGTGGGCAAGAATTCCGCGAGCTTGGCGTACTGGCCGGCGCTCGACACGAACAAGACCCGGGCCCCGGAGTCGGCGAGCAGGTACTGGGTTTGCTTGCCGGTCAGCGTGGGATAGATCGGCACATCGGCGGCCCGAGCGGCCAGGCAGGCGAAGTCGACGAACGCCCACTCGGGGCGATTTTCCGACAGGATGGCCACTCGGTCGCCCGGATGAATGCCTAACGCCAACAAGCCCTGGCTGATTGCCTCGATGGTTTGGGCTACCTCGGCGTAGGGGTACTCCCGCCACCGGCCCTCCCGTTTGGCCCGGAGCGCGACCCGTTCCGGCGGGAACCGGTCGATCGCTTCGAAATAGAGCGCCGTCAGCGTCGGTGGGCCGAGTTTCGGCTGGCTCACTGGTGGAGGAACCTGATTACGACGCGGCGGCCCGAGCCGGGGATCTTCTCGCCGGAGGCCCGGTACGCGTTGATCTCGACGACGGCACGGTCGGGCACGACCCGTCCCTTGACGCCCCGGACGGTGGCGATGGCGAGGCCGTTGGTGCCGGTGGTCAACGAATCGGCCGTTCGCCCGGACAGAAATCCGACGGTCGGCGAGTCCACGGGCGCCGGTTCGATCAGGCGAAGCGCCACCGGCCGGCCAATGACGCCGACCCGGGGGGCCCCGCCTTCGAGCGCCACCCGGACCTGAACCCCGATCGTGTCCCGGGTGACGTTCAGCGAATCGACGCCGTCGAGCCGGAGGGTGTCAACCCGCGCCGTGAGGGTGAATTTGACAGCAGCGGGGGTGGAGACCAGCGTGTCTTTGCCGAACACGGCGATCTGGACGTCGGCGGTGCCGACAGCCTTCCGGGCCGTGACGATGCCCCGGACGGTGTCAATCGCGATCGCGGCCGTGTCGACGGTTCGCCAGGTCAGGGCCGCGGGCACGCTGTCGCCCTTGGCGTTTCGGGCCACCACCCGAATGGTCACCGACCGGCCTTCCTCGAGAAACGAGTTGGCCGGCTGGGTGATCTCGAGAAAGGAGATCTGGTCGTCGTTCTCGAAGGCGCCGCTGCAGCCGATGAAGCCGGCCGCCAGGGCGCCAACGATCAGACTGAGCCGACGGCGGCCGCCGGCGTTTCTTCGAGATCCCGAAGGGCGGTGGAGGCGTGCTGGATCCAACGATCGGCGTCCGATCCTCGAGGGGGTTTGGTCAGAAAGGCGCGGAGATGATCCGCGGCCCGGTCGAGGTCCCCACGTTTGAGATGCAGGAACGCTAGACCATAATGGGCACCCGAGAGCGAATCGTCCAGTTCGAGGGCCCGTCGGTAGTGGCGGATCGCCTCGTCGGGCTGCCCCGTCTTGGTACAGGCGATGGCCATATTCTGGAGGATTCGGGGATCGTTGGGGTTGTCCCGGAGTCCGAGGCGGTAACTGGTCAAGGCGGCGACGAAATCGCCCTGCCGCTCGAGGGCCAGGGCTTCGTTCAGATAGTCGAGGCGCTGGGGTTCGCTCGGGGTCGAACTCAACCGATCCAGGACGCGTCGAAAGAAACTCATGAGCGGGGGTCGTCTCCGATTTTCCAGGGGTCGCTGCGCCGTTGCTACAACATAAGAAAGTTGTTGATCCGATGCAATACAAGTCGTTGCGGCGTCGACTCGATCGGCTCCACCTTGCGGCTGACTTTCGGACCACCTGGCGGGTCCCTATGTTTGGGGGCCCCCTAGCCAACCCCCTCATTGAGGAGCTTGTCATGCCACGGCGTCCAGTGGACCCGACTCGGGGAATCCTCGAGATTGATTGGCCCCTGTTCGGGGAGCTCTGCCGGGCCTTGGCCCTGAAGGTGTCCCGGAGCTACGATCCCGAGGTCATCCTGGGAATCGCCAAGGCTGGGGTCATCCCGGGGGCGGTGGTGGCGGCCATCCTGGAGCGGGAGTTCAGCTCGATGACCGTGACCCGGAAGAAGGCCGGCTCGATGCCGGTGCTGGTCAGCGGGCCCCCCGCCTCGATCCAAGGCCGCCGGGTGCTGGTCGTCGACGAAACCTGCGACTCCGGGCACACCCTCAAACTCGCGCTCAATGAAGTCCGGGCCCAGTTGCCCGCGGAGGTTCGGACCGCGGTGTCGTTCAAGACCGGTGGGTATCAACCGGACTTTTTTTCCTTCGAAACCGACAAGGCGATCGTCCTGCCTTGGGATCGCGAAGTCATCCGCGACGGCGAACTGATCCGCCGGCCGGCCGGAGCTTTGGGAACCGGTCTCAATGCGTGATCTGCTGGTCCAGGCTCTGAAGTCGGCCGGTGGCTACGTCGAACTCCGGCTCCGCCGCCGCTGGTCGACCGCCGTGGTGTTCCGGAAGCAGCGCCTCGAAGTGGCCACCGAGTATCACGCCTTCGGCGGCGTGGCCCGTTGCCTGGTGCCGGGCCACGGGTGGGGGGCAGTGGCCTTTACCGACCCCGATCGCTCGGCGTTGGCGGTCGTCCGCGCCCACGAACTGTCGCTGGAGACTCGTCCCGAACGCCCGATTACCCTCGCGCCGATTCCGATTCGGCAGGTCGATCAAGCGGACCTGCTGCTCGACGATCCCCGCTTGGTTTCCCTTGCGGAAAAACGTGAACTACTCGAGGGGCTGACCGGCGAATTGTTGGCCGCCGATCGGCGGCTGGCCGATTCCCGGACCAGCTACGGCGACTCAGTGTACGAAACGTGGCTGGCCACCAGCGAAGGGGTCTGGCTCCACGAATTGCGGAGCGAGGCAAGTCTCGGCGCCCTGGCCGTGGCTGGCGAGGACGGGGCCCAAGAGCGGGCCCTCGAGTCGGTCGCCGTGCTCGGCGGCTGGGGTTCGGTGGCGGGACGGGCTCCCATGTTCCGGGAGGTGGGCGAACGCGCCGTGGCCCGGCTCCATGCCGCGCCGGTCAAGGCCGGCCGGTATCCGGTTGTGTTCGACCCCCGCGCCACCGGGGCCCTGGTGCTCCAGACCATCACCAACCTGTGCCGGTCGCCCTCCCGGGGCATCGAGCGCGAGTTGTTGGCGTTAGGCACACGGATCGGCCCGGAGTTCCTGACCGTCGGGGACGATCCAACCGCCTCCGGGCTTCGGACCAGCCTGGCGCTCGACGACGAGGGCACCCCGGTCAACCACACGCACTTGGTCCAAAACGGCGTGGTCGTAGCCCACCTCCACACCCGGGAAACCGCGGCCCGCGCGGCGGTCGGGCCCACCGGACATGCCTTGGCCACCTCCCTCCGGTCGATTCCAGTGGCTCGCCCGACCAATAGCTACGTCGCCAAGGGGCCGGGCGACTCCGCCGCCCTGATCGGCGATGTGCCGTTAGGCATCTACGTGTCGGATGTCCTCGGCGTGGCGGTCGAAGGCCACCAAGTGACGCTGACGCCCGCGTCCACCCGGATGATTCGCAACGGGGTCTTGGCGGAGTCGGTCAAGTGCGCCCCGATCACGGCCGATCTCTTTGCCCTCTACGGCCGGCTCGACCGGGTCGGGGGCGACTTTGCCTGGGATCCGAGCGCGGCCGCCCTCCACGACGCCGGCCCCCTTCGGCCGATTACCACCGGAGCGCCCCACACCCGGTTCGTCGATCTCGACATCGGCGCCCTCTACACATGATGGCCGGGGTGCTCGCCGACCTTCGGTCGCGGGCGTCGCATGCCGACTTGGTGCGCGCCCGGGACGAGACCATCACCGTGGTACTCTCCGCGGACCGTGAGGCCACCGTCTCGATCGACCAAAGCGACACCGTCCAGATTCGGGCCCTCGCCAACGGCCGCCTCGGCTGGGCCGGGGGCGACACCGCCACGGTCGGCGCCGTGGCCGAGAGCGCGCTCCGGTCGGCCGCCGCCGGCGACCCTGCCGAGATGTTCTTCCCGGCTCCCGCGCCGATCCCGTCGGTCATCACCCGATCGCCGGCGGCGGCCGCGCTCACGGTTCCCGACTTGCTCGACCTCGCGGGGTCCGTGGCTGACCGCCTCAGGCGACTCAACCGTCGCGTCGAGACCTGGGCCGAACGCTCGGTGGGGACCGTCGACGTCGGGAGCAGCCGGGGTGTCTTGGCGTCATACGATGTCACGGTGGTCGGTCTTGGGATCTCGGTCGCTGGAGGACCCGGGCCCTGCCAGGTGCATGTGGCGAGCGTGCCGCCCCCGGACGACCCCGATCTCGAGTCGCTGGTGGCCGAAGTCGAAGCGCGATTTGCTCCGGAACCGCTCGACTTGGACGGCTTGCCCGCCACCGCGCGGGTCTGGTTCAAGCCACGGGCAGTGCGGGCCTTGCTGGCACCCCTGCTGGTTCGGCACTCAAGCGAGTGGAACACCAACGATCGGGGCCGCCCCATGGTCATCGACGGGCGGCTCTCGCTGGTCGACGATCCCCTGATCGACGGCCGCCCCGGCAGCCGGCCGGTCTGCGACGACGGGATTCCCACCCAACGCCGGACGCTGATCCGCGGGGGACAACCGGTGGCCGGTCTTCTCGACCTCCGAACCGCCTCGCGCCTCCGGCTTCCGGCCACCGGTCACGGCATTCGCCGGGGTTTTCGGCCGCCGGTGGCCCGGTACTCCAATCTGGTCCTCGAAGTGTCCGAACCCGGCGTGTCCAACTTGGCCCGGGCCGTCGGCGACGGCTTGTTGGTTTCCGAGATTGAAGTCGGTCCGGCGCCGAATCCGGCGCCGGGGGTCTTCCGGGTGGCGGTACCGTGGTGCTATCGGATTGTGGGCGGCCGGATTGTCGGCCGGGTTGAACGGGCGGTGCTCGCGGGGGATGTCGGCCGGTTGTTCCAACAGGTGGCGGCCATCGGTGCCGACGCCCAATGGCACGGGGCCGTCCGAGTCCCGTCGTTGGTTCTTGATGGAGTCGGGGTGACGCTCCGGTAGGTTATTTCTTGAGTTCGCCGACGAGGGCGTCGAAGGTCTTGCCGGCGACCATGCCTTCGTACATCCAGGTCAAGAGGTCGGGGCTGCCCACCAGAAACCGGCATCGCGCTTCGCCCCGGCTCCGGCACTCGACCTCCATGACCGCCGCGGGATACCCGCCGAGCCGGGTAAAGAAATCCGAAAGCAAGCCGCAGGTAAAATGGCACGACGGCACCCCCGCTCCCCGGGGTTCGGCTTCGGCCCAGTCTCCGCTGTTCAGGCAGAAGAGACCCGGGGCCAGAGTTTCCACAGCGACCGACCCCCAGCCTTCCTCCAAAAAGAAGCCGGCCAGCGCCTCACCGAGGTATCGGGCATCAAGTGCCTGCGGCGTCTCGACACCATAGCGGTCGACAATCGATCCGACGAATCCGTTGTATCCGCTGGCCCCGGCCGAGAATCCGATTTCCCGAAGCAAACCGGCGGCCTGCGCGGGTACTTCACGTTCGAGGACGACCCGCAATTGGTCGAGGGCGGCGCGGCCGACCGCGAGACGAGGGTGCGTAGTGGTGGAGACCAAGAGTCCAAGCTAGGCTTCCCGGCCGACGCGGCGCAAGAGTTCGGCCTCCTCGATAACCTCGACGCCGAGGGCCCGGGCCCGGTCGAGCTTGCCACCGGCCTCGGCGCCCGCCACGACGGTGTCGGTCTTCTTGGTGACAGTGCCGCCCACCCGGCCGCCCGCGGCCTCGATCAAGGCCGTCGCCTCGGGCCGAGAGAGAGTCGCCAGGGTTCCGGTCAATACGTAGCTCTTCCCGGCCAGCGCGCCGCCGACAGGCCCGACGTTAGGCTCCGTGAAGTTGAGCCCGGCCTTCGCCAGCCGCTCGAGGAGCGCCCGATTGGCCGGCGTCCGGAAGAACTCGAACACCGCCGCCGCGATGATCGGTCCGATGCCGGGCACCTCGGCGATGGTGTCGATGTCGGCCTCGGCCACCGCCGTCAGGTCGCCGAACCGGCGGGCCAGGACCTGGGCGATGTTCTTCCCGACGTGTCGGACCCCGAGGCCGAAGAGCAGCTGCGACAGGGGCCGGGTGGCCGAGTCCGCGATCGACCGGACCAGTAGCGTGGCCGATTGATCGGCGAACCGGTCGAGTTCGACCAGTTGCGACACTGACAGACCGTAGAGACCGCTGACGTCGGCGATCAAACTGGCGTCGAGGAGCTGGCGGATCCGTTCCACGCCCAAGCCCCGAATGTCCATGGCCTCCCGCGAGGCGAAGTGCACGATCGCTTCGAAGAGCCGGCCGGGGCAGGCGGCGTTCGGGCACAATCGCATCGCTTCGTCCGGCGGCCGGACCACCGGTGTTCCGCAGGCCGGGCACTCCGACGGCGGAACGAACGGACGCTCGGTGCCGTTCCGTCGGGCCCGAACCGGACCGATGATTTGAGGAATCACCTCACCCGCCCGCATGATCTCGACCCAGTCGCCGATCCGGATGTCTTTCTGGGCGATCAAGTCTTCGTTATGCAGCGTTGCGCTCGACACGGTTACGCCGCCGACCTCGACCGGTGTGAGCACCGCGTAGGGATTGAGCGCGCCGGTCCGGCCGACGTTGATCCGGATCTCCTCCAACCGGGTGATCGCCACCTCGGGGGCAAATTTCCGGGCAATGGCCCACCGCGGCTCCCGGCCCCCGACCACTCCAAGGTCTTCCTGGAGGTCCCTGCGGTCGACTTTGACCACCACTCCGTCAGCCTCGAACGGGAGCGTTGGCAGCAGCGCTTCGTATTCCGGAATTGCCGCTTGGACCGCCGCCAGGGTCTCGAACCGTCGCCGGTGGGGCTCGACCTGAAACCCCCACCGGACCAGCGTGGCCAAGACCTCGTGATGGGAGGTGGCCGCGAGCGAGCCTTCGATGACCTCGATGTGAAAGGCGAACATCCGCAGGCGGCGCGACCGGGTGATCCGGGCATCGAGTTGCCGGAGGCTGCCGGCCGCGGCATTCCGGGGATTGGCAAACGGAGGTTCGGCGAGCGCCTCCCGGCGGGCATTGAGTTTCCGGAACGAGGTGAGCGGGAAATAGACTTCGCCCCGAATTTCGACCAGACGCGGGGTGTCGGTTGCGGTGAGGACCAAGGGGATATCCCCGATCGTCTTCAAGTTGGCGGTGACGTCTTCGCCGATCACCCCGTTTCCGCGGGTTGCGCCGACCGTCAGGCGTCCATTCCGATAGGTCAGGTTGACGGCGGCGCCGTCGATCTTGATCTCGGCGGCATAGCCCGACTGGCGGACATCCGGGTTGATCCGGGCATTCCGCTCCTCCCAGGCCGCCAACTCCTCGGGCGAAAACGCATTGGCCAGCGACAACATCGGCCGGAGGTGGGGGTGCTTGGTCAGGGTCGAGGCGGGCTCGCCACCGACCCGCTGGGTGGGGCTATCTGGCGTCAGGAGTTTCGGGTGGGCGGCCTCCAGGCTCTGGAGCTCCCGGAACAGGAGGTCGTATTCCGCGTCCGAGATTTCCGGCGCATCCTCGACATGGTATTGGCGGTTGGCTTGGTTGATGGCCGCTCGGAGTTCCTCGACCCGCCGGGCGGCGTCGGTGGCCGGCCGGGTCATGACCGGGATTCGCGCCTGAGAACCGCGAGGGCAACCCCGGCCAGCCGATCGAGTTCGGCCTGGCTGGCCCGGGGCACCAGCTCTTCGGCCGCTGCCGCATCCTGATCGGAAAACGTGGCCAGCAGCCTCTTCAGAAAGGCGATCAACGCCGCTCGCTCCCGGTCTTTTTCGAGCGCGGACGCGCTCCCCCGCTGCTTGGCCTGGAGCCGCTCGAACCGGTGCGCGGTCCGGAGCGCCCGAGCGGTGACGTCGGCTACCAAGCGAGCCCACTGAATGTCCGAAGCGGTCAGAAGCGGCCGAGTCCGGTCGGTCCGGAGGAAGATTGCGCCGATCGTCACCTTCCGCCACGCGATCGGTACCACGGTCATCGACTGGACCCGTCGAGTGGCCAGCGCATCTTGGGCCGATTCGAGTGCCGGTTCGTGGATCACGTCGGGAATGCTGACGATCTCGCCGGTATCGATGGCGCGCTTCAGTTCGGAGTAGTCCGCGAGGTTGACCTTCCGGCTCCGGAGCGAGGGGTCATCGTAGCTCGCCACCAGGTGGACATCGCCGCCGCCCTTCTCGGTCAAGAAGACCGAACAGCGGTCGAGCGCGAGGGCGTAGCCGACGCGGCGGGCCACCGACTGCACGATGTCCCGGTAGTTGAGCGAACCAGCCAACTCACGGAGCAGCTCGATGACGATCAGCAGCCGACGACGCTCGACCTCGAGCTCTTCGATCCGGGTTTGGAGCCGATTCGGGTCGGCGGCGGGAAACCGGGCTGGGTTCATAGACCTAAATTAGCAAACTTGGTTGAACCCGGCTGGCCGGGCCGCTAGCTTCTCCCGGTATGGACACTCGAGAGCAACCCGAAGAGACCCGATCCCCGCGCGCCGGCGTTGGCCTCGGCCTCTTGGTCGGCGCGGCCGTGGCGCTCCTCTTCGCGCCGGCCCCCGGCTGCGAAACCCGGCGGCACCGGTCTTTAGGGCAGGTCCCGGAGTAGCCGGGCGGCCTCGGACCGATAGCGGGCATCGAGACTCACCCGGTCGGGGAGTTCGACGATCCGGTCGAGTTCGCCCCGGGCGTCCGACCACCGTTTTCGGTCGATATAGATCACGGCAAGGTCCAGCCGGTGGAAGATCCTGGTCGGGTCGATCTGGACCGCCGTTTCCAGGTGGTCAATGGCCGACGCCCAGTTGGCTTTGCTCAAGATCTTCCCGCCTAACAAGTTCTTGGCCATGAAGCGATTGAACCCCGAAGTCCGCATCGCCTCGGCGTGCCAGAGGCCCAGGATGTGATGGGCGCCATCATGGTTGGGGTCGATCGCCAGGGTTCGGGTCGCCGCTTCGTAGATCCCGATTGCGTACCGAACCCGGTCCTTCTTACTCCGGGTCAGAGCCACCCGTCCGAGGGCCATGGCCAGGACGAAGTGCCCCTCCGGCCTGGCGTCGTCAACCGCCACTGCCCGGCGGGCGAACCGCTCCGCCGCGACGTAGGCCGAGTCGCGAGCGGGGCTCCGGATCGAATCAGGTGTTTCCTGGCCAACGTCGACCCAGGCCACGGCGCTTCGCCAATTGGCCTCGAAGTGAAGGGAATCATGCCCAAGAATCCCTTGCAACAATCGGAGGGCCTCGCGCGGGTGTCGAGCCGCCGATTCCCGGGCTTCAGCCAAGAGGGCGAGCTCCCCTTGGGCCAACAGCGGCGCCCCGAGTATGAGTCCAACCAGGGCCAAGATTCCAATACGCATGGGGGAATGATATGAGTCCGACCGACCTGATGGTACCTCGGTTGATCGAGCGGAAGCGGGACGGCGGGGTGCTGACGGCCGCGGAGTGGCAGGGGTTGATCGCGGGCTACGTCGCCGATCGGATTCCGGACTACCAGATGGCGGCGCTGGCCATGGCCATCCTGTTCCGGGGGCTCGCGGACGACGAATTGGTGGCCCTGACCCAAGCGATGCGGGAATCCGGCGAGCAATTCCATCTTGGAGATCTGGACCGCCCCCGGGTCGACAAGCACTCGATCGGTGGCGTCGGTGACAAGACCTCGCTCCTCCTCGCGCCGATGCTCGCCTGTCTCGACGTGGCTGTCCCGATGATCTCCGGCCGGGGGCTTGGTCATACCGGCGGGACCCTCGACAAATTGGAATCGATCCCCGGATTTCGCACCGGCCTGAGTCTGGCCGACGCCCGTCGTCAGATCGAGCGGATCGGGGTGGCGATGGTCGGCCAGACGCCGCAACTGGTTCCCGCCGACCGGAAACTCTACGCGCTTCGGGACGTGACGGGGACGGTCGAGTCGATTCCGTTGATTGCCGCGAGCATCATGTCGAAAAAGCTGGCGGAGTCGCTCACCGGCCTGGTCCTTGATATCAAGACCGGCAGCGGGGCCTTCATCCGGAATCCAACCGACTCCCAAGTGCTGGCCCGGACCATGATCGAACTCGGCGAGGCCAGCGGGTGCCGGACCATCGGGCTCCTGACCGCCATGGACCGTCCGCTCGGCGTGGCCTGTGGCAATGCGCTCGAAGTCGAGGAGTCGATCCAGGGTCTGTTGGGCAGCGGCCCGCCCGATCTCATGGAGGTGACCTTCGCCCTCGGAGTCGAAATGGTGGTGGCCGCCGGCATCGAGAGCAACCGGGCCATTGCCCGGACCCGCCTCGAAGCGTTGGTGGCAAGCGGAGCGGCGTTGGAACGGTTCGGCCTTCTGATCGAAGCCCAGGGCGGGGATCGTCGGGTCATCGACGAGCCCTCAAGGCTGCCGGTCGCGCCGGTGGTCCAGGAAATCGCGGCCGAGGCGGATGGCGTGATTGGTACCGTCGAACCCCGGGCCATTGGGCATGTCGTCGTCGCCCTCGGCGGCGGCCGATCGCGAACCGACGAAGTGATCGATTCCGCGGTCGGCGTGCGGGTGTTGGTCAAGCCCGGGGCCGTCATTCAGGCTGGCCAGATCCTCGCGACCGTCCACGCCCGGACCAATACGGCCGCCCAACACGCTGCCGAAGCGGTTCGGAAAGCCATCGGCTTCGGGATCGCGGACCCGCTGCCGCTGGTGAGTCATCGAGTGACCAAAGACGGCGTGGAGGCGCTCGCCTAACGACCAGGCTTCGAGGCGGCTCGCCCCCGACTGAAGTTCGGCCACGCAACTCCGTGCACCTCTCCTCACCATCCGGCCGGTGGCGTACCCCTTGCCTCCACTCGATAGCCAGGGTGCCCCATTGCCGGGAGCCATCCCGTTGCAGGTCCCGAGGTTCGGCGCCGCCCCGGCCGGATGAGCCTGGGGTGGGATCAGGGGCAAATAGCCCGGGTAACGAGGCGGTACGGGAGCGACCAATGGATCTGGGTGGTCGCGGGCTGCGAACAACTGTATCTCACCGAGGCGGCTGCCAATGACCGTCGGCTCGGCAGCGGCCTGGTATACCGACCCGGCCAAGGCCACCGCGGCCGCGCGCGGGACGAGTCCCGGGCCCCGGGCCCTCGAAGCCCGGGAGCTGGCCACGATGCACCACATTCTGGCTCAGCTCGGACAGGTCGAATTGCGGCCTCGATTTGCCGAGGCCTGCAAGGCGTTCGGGGATATCGTGTGGTGCGATGACCTCGACGATTTGATGATCCGTGCGTCCGCCCGGGAAGCCTTGGCCGTCATCGTCGATCTTGCCGACCGCGGCGGCGTGCCGGCGGCCCCCGCCGTGGCTCGGATTCGGAGCCGCCGGCCGGACCTCCCGATCGTGTTGCGGTGCCATCGGGTCGGCGCCGACGGGGCGGCGATTGCAGCCATGATTCAGGCCGGCGTGTCAGCCGTGATCATCCGGGAGGAGCAGGACTTCGAACGCCGGCTGCTCTCAGCGTTGACCCGAGCCAGCGATGTCGCGTTCCAGCAACTCACCGATCAAGCGCTCCATCGCCGGGTGCCGACGCCGTTCATTCCGGTCGTCCGGTTTTGCCTCGATCACGCCGCCAGCGCCCCGCGAGTGGAGGTGATTGCGCGGACGGTCGGGATGAGCAGCAAGACCCTGGCGGCCCAGCTCAAACGGGCCGGGATGCCCCCGGTCAGCTCGTTGGTCATGTGGGGCAAGGCGCTGGTTGCGGCCTACCGGTTGGAGAACACGACCGAGTCGGTCGCGGTCGTGGCCCGTTCCCTTGGATTTGCGTCGGGCTCGGCGCTCCGGCGTCTGCTCAAGCGAGGTTCCAACGAGCCACCCCAGTCGATTCGGGCCCCCGGCGGGTTTGGATGGATGCTCAGGTGCTTCGACCGCCAGCTGGCCGAGGGGGGCAGACTATGAGGGTGCCCCCCTTGGTCATCAGACGTCCAGGTTGCTGACGTATCTCGCGTTCTGCTCGATGAACTGCCGCCGGGGTTCCACCTCGTCGCCCATCAGTTCCTCGAACAGGCGGGAGGCTTCCACCACATCCTCGAGGGTGACCCGGAGGATGGTCCGCTTCTCGGGATCCATGGTGGTGTTCCAGAGTTGCCCCGGGTTCATCTCGCCGAGGCCCTTGTAGCGCTGGACGTTGACGTTGGCTTTGCCCTCGGGGCCGGCCAACCGTTTGATGTACTCGTCCCGCTCCACCTCAGTATAGGCGTAAAACTCTTCCTTGCCCCGGGCCACCCGGTACAGCGGTGGCTGGGCGATGTAGATGTAGCCGGCATCGATCAACTCCGGCATTTGGCGGAAGAAGAACGTCAGCAACAGCGTCCGGATGTGAGCGCCGTCGATATCGGCGTCGGTCATCAGGATGATCTTATGGTACCGGGCGTCTTCGAGTTTGAAATCATCCTTCACGCCGCAGCCGATGGCGGTGATCATCGCCCGAATCTCCTCGTTGCCGAGAATTCGGTCGATTCGGGCCCGCTCCACATTCAAGATCTTGCCGCGGAGCGGCAGGATGGCCTGGTGCGAGCGATCGCGCCCCTGCTTGGCGCTGCCGCCGGCTGAATCGCCCTCCACCAGATAAATCTCACAGAGCGCCGGATCGTCCAGGGAGCAATCGGCCAATTTGCCGGGTAGGACCGCATTCTCGAGGCCGGACTTTTTCCGGACCAAGTCGCGGGCTTTCCGGGCGGCCTCGCGGGCCCGCGCGGCGCTGACCGCCTTTTCGATGATGGCCCTCGCTACCGACGGGTACTCCTCGAGGTAGTTGCCGAGGTGTTCATTGACGGCCGACTTGACCACGCCTTCGACTTCCGAGTTCCCGAGTTTGGTCTTGGTTTGACCCTCGAACTGGGGCTCTCGCACCTTCACGTGCAGGACGCAGGTCAGGCCTTCGCGAATATCCTCGCCCGAGAGGCCAAAATCCTCTTTCTTGAGGTGGCCGCCCCTTTTCGCGTAGTCGTTGATCGTCCGGGTCAGCGCGGCCCGAAATCCGGTAAGGTGGGTTCCGCCTTCGTGGGTGTTGATGTTGTTCACAAACGTGAACGTGTTCTCGTTATAGCCGTCCTCGTACTGCAGGGCCAAGTCGACGTCGACATCGTTCAACGTGGCGCTGAATGACACCACTTTCGGGTGGACCGGCTTCTTGTTGCGGTTGAGCCACTCGACGAACTGGATCAGGCCGCCCTTGGCGAAGAACGTCTCGTCCTGGGCCGGCTCCTTGCGCTCGTCCCGGAGGGTGATCTTGACGCCCTTATTGAGAAACGCCAATTGTCGGAGCCGGTCGGCCAGGGTGTTGTGATTGTACTCCAGCACGGTGAAAATCTCAGGGTCGGGCTTGAAGGTCACGGTCGTGCCGGTGCCCTTGGCTTTCCCGACGACATTCAGCTTCTTGGTCGTCTGGCCCCGAACGAAGGCCATGTGATAGCGCTTGCCGTCGCGATCGACGAAGACCTCGAGTTGCTCCGACAAGGCATTGACGACCGACACCCCGACGCCATGGAGGCCGCCGGACACCTTGTAGTTCGATTTGTCGAACTTGCCGCCGGCGTGGAGTACCGTGAGCGCCAACTCGACCCCCGGAATCTTCTCGGTCGGATGGATGTCGACGGGAATCCCGCGCCCGTTGTCGGCGACCGTAATTCCGTTGTTGGCGTGAATGGTGACCGAGATCTCGTCGCAATGGCCGGCCAGTGCCTCGTCGATCGAGTTGTCGACCACCTCGTATACCAGGTGGTGGAGGCCGTTTTCGCTGGTCGACCCGATGTACATCCCGGGGCGCTTGCGAACCGCTTCCAGTCCCTTGAGCACCTGGATCGAGTCCGCGCCGTAGTCCCCGTTGCCGTTAGTCGGCTTGTCCGCATTGGCCATGAAAATCCGTCGGTTATTCGTTCATTCCCACGATGCAGCGAAGATCGCGAATCTTGCCGTCACGGTCTTGGTTCAGCCGGGCCAGGATCCGCGGGGCCATCAAACTCAGTTCGGCGGCCCAGGGCGACGAGCGGACCCGAACCCACAGCAGGCCGTCGGCGGTGACGGCCTCGGCGCGGGCATTGGCCGCGACCCGCTCGCCGACCACTTCCGCCCACCGTTCGACCGCCCCGGCCAAGTCCAGCCGTTTGGTCAGGCCCTTTTTCCCGAGATACGCATCGAGGGCGCTGCTCAACGGTTCGGGGCGTTTCTTGTTCGTCATGCCGGTTGCCACTCCATCCGGGTACCGATCATGCCCCGCTCGACTCGGTAGATCGGGAGATCCAGGCCGTCGGGCAACTCGTCCTGCCGGGGGGCGGTCACGAAAACCTGAACCACCGATCCCAGCCGAAGCCGGCCGGCCAATCGCTCCTGCCGGTCCCGGTCGAGCTCCGCGAACACATCGTCGAGGAGCAAGGCCGGCGGATCGCCGTGCGCTGCCTCGAACGTGTCGCGCTCGCAGAGCTTGAGCGCAATCGCCGCCGTTCGCTGCTGCCCCGTCGATCCCGCGACCCGGAGTGGCGTCCCGCCGAGATCGAGCGTCAAATCGTCGCGGTGCGGCCCGGCGTGCGTGGCCCCGAGGGCCAAGTCCCGTTTCCGGTTGGCCGCGAAGGCCGCGGGCCAAGCATCCGGCGAGGCCAACTCGGCCTTCCCGCGGTATCGAAGCGTGACCGGCATGTCCTCGCCGAGCGCGGCACAGGCGGCGCTCCACGCCGGGCCGAACCGCTCGCACCACGCCAACCGGGCCGTCACCACGCCGGCCCCGAATCGAGCCACCGCGGGATCAAATGCCGCGGCAATCTCGGGTTCGGCCCGGCGAAGGGCCGCATTTCGCTGCTCCAGCGCCGCTCGATACTGGCGGAGGGCCCGGAGGTACCCGGGGTCCGCCAGGGCCAGGGTTCGGTCGAGGAACTGCCGCCGCTCGGAGGCCCCGCCCGAAACCAAGCTCACGTCTGTCGGCAGAAACGCGACCGCCAACCAATCGCCCAGGGATTGGCCGACCCGCTCGGCCTCGACCCCGTCGGTCACCACCCGTTTCCGCCGGCCCACCACCTCGAAGCCCGCCTCGGCCCGGGTGGTTCGGTCGCCGCGTTCAAAATCCAGGGCTAGGTGGAACCCCGGTTCCCCGAATTGAACCAGCGCGGCGTCGCGCGCACCCCGAACGCTGCGGTAGAGAACCGGATAGTAGATCAGTTCCAGTAGATTGGTCTTGCCGTGGCCGTTGTCGCCCAGGAAGACCGCTCCCCCCGGGGGCAGCGCGAGATCGAGGCGCGCCAAGTTCCTGAAGCCGCTGGCCTCGATTCGGACCGCCCGCATAAGGGGAGAAATTTAGGCGGGTGGGGGCTTGGATTCCACCCTATTTCCCCTCGAACTTGGGGCTCCGTTTTTCGAGGAAAGCCCGGGTTCCTTCCGCTGCATCGGCGGAGTCGAACAAGACCCCGAACATCGTCGTCTCGAAGGCCAACGCCTCGTCCATCGGCATCGTCTCCGACAGATTGACCAACTCAATACAGGCCGTCACCGCGAGCGGGGCATTGGCCAGGATGGCCCGAGCCAGCTTTTCGGCCTCCGCCATGAGTTGGTCCGCGGGGTAGACATGGTTGACGAGCCCGATTCGGTGGGCCTCTTTGGCGTCGATCATCCCGCCGGTTGTCAGCAATTCGAGGCCCCGACCCTTCCCGATCAGACGGGCCAGCCGGATGGTGCCGCCGTACCCCGGCGGAATCCCGAGCTTCACCTCGGGTTGGCCGAAGCGGGCGGATTCCGAGGCGAGTCGGATGTGACAGGCCATGGCCAACTCGCAGCCCCCGCCGAGGGCAAAGCCATTGACGGCCGCGATGTAGGGCTTGGGACTTTTCTCGATACTCCGAAAAATACCCGACCCCTTGGCGGAGAGCCGGCGGGCCGAGAGGCCCCGGAGATTCTGGAACTCGGCGATGTCGGCCCCAGCCACGAACGCCTTCGGGCCGGCCCCCGTGATGATCGCGGCCCGGATCTCCGGCAGCTGCCGGACTTGATCGACGGCGTCCCCGAGGTCCGAGATGACCTGGGCATTCAGCGCGTTGAGCTTGTCAGGGCGGTTGACCGTGATCACCGCCAGGCCGTCGCGAATTTCGAACAGCAGGGTCGAGTATGTCATCCCGGAAAAGTAGTGGGATCACCAGGGTTCAGGCTATCATTTCGACTACTCGTTTCCTCGGGACACGCGCGATGGGGCCTTTGGACTGGATCGGGCTGGTAGTCGGATCGGTGACCGCCGTGGTGGTGCTGCAATTGATCTACCTCTCCATCGTACTCCGTTGGGAAGACGATCAGACCGTCGGGCTCGGCTACTATGGGCTCCATTCCACCGAACGGGATCGGTTCAAACGGACCCTTCGGACCCATGCCCGGCTCCTCGCCCCGATCCTCCGCCTCAGCATTCGCTTCATCCGGCTCGACTTTCGGAAATCCCGGCTCCAGTATCGCGGCGTCTCGGGCCCAATGGGCAGCTGCAGCGCCGAGACCTTCGCGGCGGCCGCGGCGTTCACGCCGCTGCCTGAAGACGTCTTCGTCGTTACCCAGATGAAGTGCGGCACGACCTGGATGCAGTACGTGGTCTACGAGGTGGTGAACCGGGGCCTTGGTGATCTGGTTGCCACCGGGACGACGCTCTATTCCCAATGCCCCTGGCTCGAAGGGCGCAAAGCCGTTCCGATCGAGGTCGCGCCCCGCCTGGGTCGGGAACGGCCTACCCGGATCATCAAGACCCATCTGCCCGCCGATCTCTGCCCCGCGGAGCCCGCGGCCCGGTACATCTACGTGGCCCGTCACCCGGTATCGTGCTTTGCGAGTTGCGTTGATTTCATCCGGACCAACGTGGGGGCCATGGCGCCGCCGCTGGCGGTGTTCGAAGCCTGGTTCACCGATCCGGATCTGATGTGGTGGGGCACCTGGTCCAACCACGTGAAGGGCTGGTGGGATCGGGCGGCCCGGAACCCGAACGTGCTCGTGGTCCTGTTCGAAGACATGAAGAAGGATCTTCCCTCGGTGGTCAAGCAGGTCACCGCCTTCCTCGGGGTTGCCCCGTTGTCGGAGCCGGAACTCGGGCTCGTGGTGGAGAAGTGCGGCTTCCAATACATGCAAGCGCACCAAGATCTCTTCGAGATGCAGCCGCCCCATATTCTTCAGGCCGACGCCGAGCTGTTTGTTCGGGGCACGGCCGAGCGGCACAAGGACGTCCCCGCCGAGACGCGGGAACGGCTGGCCGCGTGGGCGGTCCGCGAGATGGCGGGCAGCAGCTTTCCCCTGGCCCGGGCCTATCCCGACCTCCCATGACCGGCGCCCTCCTCGCCGGCCAATGTCTTGGCTACCTTTAACCCATGAAACCTGGAACCAAGTTCGCGGTCGGCGCGACCGTCATCGTGGCGGCAATCGGGCTGTTGATCTACACGGGTGTCAGCCAAACCGGGGTGTACTTCTTGAGCCCCTCCGAGTTGCTCGCTCGGACCGAGACCGACCCGACGTTTCACGACGTGGGTCTCAAGGTGGGTGCCAAGGTGGTCCGCGGCTCGATTCAGCGGGACGCTCCGGCCCAGCGGATCAACTTCGTGGTGTCCGACAGCACCGGACAGTTTCCGGTGACGTATCAGGGCCTTGTGCCCGACACCTTCACCGACGAGAACGAAATCGAAGTCATCATGGCTGGCAAACTCGGACGTGACGGAGTCTTTCACGCCACGGAGGTGCTGGCCAAGTGCGGCTCCAAGTATGAGTCCGAGCTGTCAAAGATGTCAAAACAAATGAAACAGCAGTCGTAAGCCAAACTGAGGTGGAGCGGGCCGGCCCGCTCCACCTCGCCTTTGCCGCTACCGATACTCCAGTCGCACCGCCCCGTTTGTAATCGAACGCTCCCCCTTGATCAACCAATTCGCCCCCGGCAGAAACGCACTCGCGGCCACTTGATCTTCGACGGCATTCCCGACCGGATCGTCGTTGGTCTTGAACCATGAGGTGACGGCCCGGATGACCCGGAGATAGATCGGCGCTTTGCGGATGATCCGGGTCCCGAAGCCGGTCGTCGAGTCCTGGGCCCCGGTCAGGTCGCTGTAGACGAGTTTGACCGCGTCGAACAAGTTGGTGGTTCGAGTCGAGTCGATCCTGATCTCGCATGCCGTGTCGTCGTCCTCGACTACGAAGAGCCGAAGATTTCGTCCCGGGTGCTGGACCTTGTATTGATCGAACTGGGTTGGGCTGAACAGCATCACGTTGCCGGTCCAGTTGGTGGCATTCTGGTCGAATTGGTACGGCCCACCCGCCTGCTCGCCGGCGCACTGGTAGGTCGTGAGCCCGTTGGTCGACCCGGCTTGTCCCAGGACGTGGACCTCGAATTCAGGACTGCCCTTGAACCAGCTCTCGAAGGTGCCGGTGAACTTGGCGGCGGTCAGGTAGACCCCGGGCGCCGTCGGCGCGAGGGTGATGCCGCCCGGCGGGGGAGGGAAGATGCAATCGGGGCAGTCGTCCACCGATGCCGGGCCCCGGTCGAAACGGGTCTCGGCCCGCCCGACCATCAGCACCGGCGTGGCCGGCGGACTGGCCGGACTCAACTGGCTTCGCCGGCCCAACAGGTCATAGGCAACCGGCGACTCGCCATCGCGCTCGGCGGTGGCCACGAGCAGGTTCGGCCCCCCGGTCCACTGCCGGCGGTGACTCGGGAGCGGGAAGTACATCTCGATCGCGGCCCCCTGGTCGAGGTCGGTCTGGATGGCGCCCTCGGAATCCCCGCTGAGGTGGGCCAACCGGCGCCGTTCGGTGCCGCCGGCCTTGGCCATGAAACCCTGAAGGTGGACCTTCTTCTCCGCGAACCCCGAGCGGCCGATCTCGTCGAAGACCGCCTGCCGAAATCTGGGGTCCCGGAGGGCCCGGGCCACTCGCCGGGCGAGCCGGTCATGGCGGGTTCGATCGGGATCACTCTGGCCCGCCGCTCCGGCCGGGCTTTGGCTTGAACGGCTGCCGGGTTCGGGATGGGGCCCGACGGGTCCAGTGTCATCCGGCGACGAACATGCGGTCAACAGCAGTCCGAGCCAAGCACCTCTCCGCCAATAATGATGTTTCATGTTTTCTCCTCGTCATGGTTGGTCCCGGCGTATCCGAGACCAGGGCATCCACAGTAGGAGAAAGACCGTCGTCCCCGTCAACCAAGAAACCGCGAGGATGAGGAGGAAAAACGCGAGCGCCTACACTTCGATGGCCTCGAGACGCTTGAGGCTTTGACGGAGCGGGATCAAGGTGGCGGCGGCGCAAAGCAGGAATACCTTGGCCATCGCCCACCACAGTTCCCCCGTGAACCCCTTGGCGGCGTTTTCGGTCTCGAATTGGGGAAAGAGCACTCCGAGCGACAAGGCGAGTGATCCGGCTACCATCGTAAAAGAGGCGATCGTCACCACGCTCAAGAACATCATGAACGGAGAGGCCCTAAGGACCGGAGCCGGAGGCTTCGCGACAACACCAGTTCAGTCCGTCGGGTTACCCGGCGAATCGAATCCGCTTCGGGCACATCGAGCGCCATCACCTCAGACAGCTTGAACCCGGCTGCCATCGTGTCGATGGTCACGCTGGCGTACCCGATTTGACGATCGGCCGCGTTGACGGTAAAGAAATGAGCCTCGGGGCTCAGCCGGATCGTGGCCTCGGAAATCGTTGCGGCCTCGTCCTTCCCGAATTCCCGTTGGGCCAACCAGGCGAGCGCAACGGCCCAACCGAGCAGGATGAACTGCGCGGCGGTTCGCCGATTCAGGGTCCCTGTCTTCACGCCGGAGTGACCTCGCGTGCCTTGCGGTGCATTGCCATCGCCTCGTCGGTTCGTCCTAATCGGTCCAGCAATCGCCCCAGTACCAGGAAGCCCCGAGGGTCGCGCGGTCCTAACTCGATCGCCAGCAACAAGACCCGGTGGCCCTCGACGAGCTCGCCGTGGGCCAGCAGCGCCTCGCCGAGGAGCAGGGCCGATTCGGCATCTTGAGGTGCCAGGGAATGGGCTTCCCGAAGCACTTCGATCGCCTCTCGGCTGGCGCCATTCCTGAGTCGGGTCGAGCCGAGGTAACGATAAGCAAGCCAATAAGATGGGTCTTGCTTCACGGCCTCGCGGAAGTCCCGCTCGGCCTCCCGGGTCTGACCGGCTTGTGCATGGAATGCGCCACGGAGGACCAGGGTGGGGGCCGCGGTCGCGCCCCCGTCCAGGGCCAGCGTCAGCTCGGCGAGGGCCGCCTCCCAATCGCTGGCCGACCCGTGGAGCTCGGCGAGCGCCACCCGCGCCTCAACCGCGTCCGGCCCTTCCTCGATGACCTGCCGGAGCAAGGCGATCGCATCCAACCGGCGCCCCGCGCCCGCCAGGGTGGCCGACCGACGGAGGGCGCTCGCCCCGGCCGCGGCATCAGGGGTCAGGATGGTGCCGAGCCGTTGCTCGGGGACATCCCGACCGAACGGGCGGAGCGATCCGATGGCATCGAGGGAGGGTGTCAGGAGGTCGCCCTCCTGGGTCAGGGGGTCGGAACCGAGAAGGGCTTGGTCGTCCGGCAGGTTATCGCGGGAGTTGGTGAGTCGGCGCATGGAGGAAGGATAGATCCCTCACTCGGTTGCCGTCATCCTCGGCGGGGCGGTCGCAAAGAAATCCCGGTAAAATCCATCCCTGTATTCGGCCACCAGGGCATCGACTCGTTCGAGCTTGGGCGAGGCGACCACCAACCCGACATGGTGCTTCTTGGCCAACCGCCAGGTCACCTCGGGCGCATCGTAACTCGCAAGGTCCGGCTCCTCCTGCTTGGCCAGCGACACCAGGAGGCCCGCGTACCGGCGTTTCGGTGCCGTCACGACATACGGGTCGTCGTCCCGCCGGCACTCCAGGCGGGCTCCCTCAGCCCAGAGGTTGAGCCCGCTCGCGGCGTCCACGAGATCAACGATGTGGGCGCCCCCGACCCGGGCCGAGGTCTCCAGAAAATAGCACTCGCCGCTGCGTCGGCTCTTGATGAATTCAGTGTGCGACACCCCCTGTTTCAGGCCCAATGCCTTGAGCAAGACCTGATTGAAGCTGAGCAAGGCCCGCTCGTCGGTGCTCCGGCGGCGATCTTGCGAATCCCGATGGCGGCCGCCATCGAGCGGGGCTTGAGGACGTACGGGCCGGGAACCGCCGCCAAGAACTCCCGAATGTCGTCGTAGTGGAGCACCGGCGCGAACGCGGGAATCAGGAGGCCTCCCTCCTTCGCCTTGGCCCGCATCGCGAGCTTGTCGCGGAAGTACCAGGCCGTGGTGTCGCCCATGCCGGCGACCCGGAGGTGCTCCCGGATCATGGCCGCCTTCTCGACATCACAATCGTCGAGGGCAACGACCCGGTCGATCTTCGTCGTCCGGGCCAGCCAACTGACGCCCTTGATGACCTCGGCCATGTCCCACTTCTTCTCGATAACGGGAATGAAGTACAACTCGTCGATCGCCTCGCGGGGCCAATCCGACGTCTCCAGGCTCGTCGATGTCAGCAACAGAACCCGGGCCCCGGTTCGCTTCGCTGCGTGCAGGAACGCATCGCCCTTTCGGTGGCTTGCAAGGCACAGCCCGGTCAATGGGCGCGGAGTCATTCCGTGAAGGCATCCCGGACCGGCGGAGTCCGCCGAAACCCGGTGACCCCCATCCGTTGAAGAATTCAGTTTTCAGGATATCTTCAGGGGCTATGGCTCAGGAATACCTTCGCGTCCGCGGTGCCCGCGAGCACAATCTCAAGAACATCAACGTCACGATTCCTCGCAATCAACTGACCGTCATTACCGGTCTGTCGGGCTCCGGCAAATCCTCGCTGGCGTTCGACACCATCTACGCTGAGGGCCAGCGGCGGTACGTTGAATCGCTCTCGGCCTACGCCCGGCAGTTCCTGGGGCTGATGGAAAAGCCGGATGTCGACGCCATTGAGGGTCTCTCGCCGGCGATCTCGATCGAGCAGAAGTCCACCGGCAACAACCCCCGCTCGACGGTGGGGACCGTGACCGAGATCTACGATTATATGCGGCTCCTCTGGGCCCGGGCCGGGACGCCGCATTGCCCGGCCGACGGGTCGCCGGTGGCCCGGTCGAGTGCGTCGCAGATCGCGGAAGCCGTGGCCGGCTGGCCGGAAGGCACCCGGATTGAAATCCTCGGTCCGGTCGTTCGGGGCCGCAAGGGGGAGTTCCGGGACTTGTTCGAGGACCTCGCCAAGCGGGGGTTTGTCCGGGTCCGGGTCGACGGCGAGACCTACGACCTCACCGGCGTACCCAAACTCAACCGGCGGCAGAATCATGATGTCTCCGTCGTGGTCGACCGGCTTGTAGTTCGCCCCGCCGATCGATCCCGCATCAACGATTCCATCGAGACGGCGCTCAAGGTGGCCGACGGCGTGGTCGAGGTGGTCCGCCACGGGGGTGGGGCCCAGTCGGTGGTGTTTTCCGAGCGGTTTTCCTGTCCGGTCTGCGGCCTGTCGATGCCCGAACTCGAGCCCCGGCAATTCTCCTTCAACTCGCCGTTCGGCGTGTGTCCCGACTGCCACGGCCTCGGCACCCGGCGCGAATCGGTGCCGGAGTTGGTCCTCGGCGACCCGGGTCTGTCGGTGCTCGAGGGCGTGATCCTTCCGTGGGGCGAGCCGAGCGGGTATTTGCGCAAGGTGATCCTGCCGACCTTGGCCAAGTTGTACAAGTTCGATCTCGACGCGCCCTGGCGGTCGCTCAGCCAATCGGCCCAGGACGTGCTGCTCCGCGGCGCGCCCGGGAAGACGTTCAAGTTCCAGCTCGACGGGCCGAAGCTCAAAGGCGACTACGAAACGAGCTGGGAAGGCATTCTCAAGAACGTCGAGCGGCGGTTCTACGAAACCCAAAGCGACGCCGTCCGGGTCCAGCTCGGCGAGTTCATGGTCGAGATGCCCTGCCGGACCTGCTCCGGCCGCCGGCTCAAACCCGAGAGCCTCGCGGTCTTGGTGGCGGGGAAAAGTATCGGCGAGGTGGTCGACCTGTCGGTGGATGGGGCCATCGGGTTCTTCGAGGGGATTCCGGTCGGCCGCGGCAAAGCCGGCAGCATCGACCCCGACATCGGCGGGCCGATCCTCAAGGAAGTCCACGACCGGCTGACGTTCCTTCGCGACGTCGGCCTCGAATATCTCACGTTAGGCCGGGGGTCGGGATCGCTGTCGGGTGGCGAGGCGCAGCGGATTCGGCTGGCCACCCAGATCGGATCGCGATTGGTCGGGGTGCTCTATATCCTCGACGAACCGAGCATTGGGCTCCACCAACGGGACAACGATCGGCTCCTCAAGACGTTGAAGGAACTTCGGGACCTCGGCAACACGGTATTGGTCGTGGAACACGACGAGGACACGATCCGGGCGGCTGACTATGTCGTCGATCTCGGACCTCGGGCCGGCCGCTTCGGCGGGGAAGTGATCGTCGAGGGTCTCGTCGAGGCCGTCGTCGGTCACCCTGACTCCCTCACCGGACGGTATCTCCGCGGCGAACTCCGGATTCCGCTGCCGGCCCGCCGCCGCGCCGTGGACCCCAAGCGGATGCTCCGGGTCGTCGGCGCGAAGGCGAATAACCTCAAGAATCTGACGGTGGAGTTTCCGTTAGGTGTGTTGGTGGCCGTGACGGGAGTGTCGGGGTCCGGTAAATCGAGTTTGATCACCGACATCCTGTATCACGCCTTGGCCCGGCACTTCTTTCGGGCCAAGTTCGTTCCCGGCGCCCACAAGACGATCGAGGGACTCGACCAACTCGACAAAGTCATCGACGTCGACCAGAGCCCAATCGGGCGGACCCCCCGGTCCAACCCGGCCACCTACGCCGGTCTGTTCACGCCGATCCGGGATCTATTCGCCCAGTTGCCCGAGGCCAAAATGCGCGGCTACGGGCCGGGCCGGTTCTCGTTCAACGTCAAAGGCGGGCGATGTGAGTCCTGCGAAGGCGATGGCCTCGTCAAGATCGAGATGCACTTCCTGCCCGATGTCTATGTCCCGTGTGAGGTTTGCCGGGGCAAACGATACAACCGGGAAACCCTGGAGGTCCGCTACAAGGGACGGAGTATTGCCGAGGTGTTGGAGTTGACGGTGTCCGACGCGCTCGAGTTCTTCTCCGCTCATGGCCGGATCCGGGAAAAACTCGAACTCTTGAATGATGTCGGGCTCGGCTACCTCCACCTCGGGCAGGCGGCCACGACCCTCTCGGGCGGCGAAGCCCAACGGGTCAAGCTCGCCACCGAACTGTCGAAGCGGGATACCGGCCGGACCCTCTATATTCTCGATGAACCCACAACCGGCCTCCACTTCGAGGACGTGCGGGTCCTGTTGGAGGTGCTCCATCGCTTGGTCGACAAGGGCAACAGCGTGTTGGTGATCGAACACAATCTCGACGTCATCAAGACGGCCGACTGGATCGTCGACCTCGGGCCGGAAGGCGGCACGAAGGGCGGCATGGTGGTCGCGGCCGGAACCCCGGAGCGCGTGGCGGGCATCGACGCCAGTCACACCGGCCGGTTTCTCCGGCGGTTGGTGGCGCCAGGAGGCTAACCACGATGACCGGCGCAGAGACCGATATTGCGGCGTTGCTCGCCGGCCAGTACCAGATTGAGCGCGAGCTTGGCCGTGGCGGCATGGGCATCGTCTACCTCGCCCGTGACGTCCGGCTCGACCGCCTGGATCAAAGGTCGGTGGTCGCGGCCCAGGCCTCGTCCGGCGACGAACGGCGATGGACCTAGATGCTGGGCACCGAGGCCCGAACGATCAGCGCCGTCACCATGGTGCCCGGTACCCCCCAAGGCCTGTTCGACGTGCCACAGCTGGTCATGGGTTCGGTGGGCGGCGAGGGCCTCTCGATGTTCTCGTACCGGATGACCGGGATCGAGCTTCGGGGGCTCAACGTCACCGTTCGTCCGGTGACGAGTGGCGGGACCGAGGTCCGATGCTACGGCGATCTCCGGTCCGGAATGTGGGGCAACTGGAAGATCAGTAAGGGGATCGCCTCGGTGATGGGTGCGCTAGGGGGGGGATTCGGTGGAGCGATCGCCGTCGGCGTGGCATCGCTGGGCTGGTACCGATGGCTCTACCGGTACCGTCTCCGCAAAGCCACTGACGAGCTCAATCAAATGCTGGGTCAACTGGGCCGGCACCTCCGTTCGCAGGCGGTGTTCGGTCCGGCCACCGGAAGGCCCCGCCGATTGGGCCAAGGTACCTGATGGAGTACCAAACCATCGTTGAATTCCTCCGCTTTGCCCTGGGCTCCGAACGAGCGGTCCGGATCACCACGACCGATGGCCAGACCGTCCTGGGCATCCCCACCTCCCTTGACGAGCACCCCACGGCCTTGGAGGTCTATCTCCACCCCGTCGGTGATGACGATACCGAAATCGCGCTTGCCTTGCCCCGGATTGCGCGCGTGGAATTGGAATGACGTTGCACGGAATGAAACATCCTGCAACATTGCGACGTAAGCAGGATCAATCGCATATGGACCATATAAACTCGCGCCCTCAGCCGGTAACAGGCCTCGACTTCGCCGAGCGGCTTCTACTGAAGGGCGGCCAGCTGGAAGCCCCCTCGGAGAATACCCCGCGATGACCGCCGACCGCCGCACGATTCCGTTGGTGGCGTTGCTCGGTACCAGTCTGGGTGCGCTGTTCGTGCACGCGATTCTGGCGTTGAAGCTCGGAGAGGAGTACGCCATTCCGGTGACCATCATCGGAGCGATCGGAGCCGTCGTGGTGCTCCGGGGTCCGCTTGGGCAAGCGATCGCGGAACGGATTCGAGGCGGCACCGGGAGCGAGCTTCCGCCGGAACAGGTGCTGAACGAACTCGACGACCTCCGGAGCCGGCTCACGGAACTTGAGGAACGAACCGATTTCTCAGAACGGATGCTGGCGCAACGGCGGGAAAGCGATTCCGAGCGGCTGTAGGGGCAGGTGGGGCACGGAGCCGGGGGAAGTGCCCGCGGCTACATTGGGGTGGCCCTAGGGGATCAGAAGGAGGATCGGATGGTCACGAAAGAGGATTTGCAGTCGTTCATCGACCGGCTCGAAGGCGGGTCCGCCGATTCCCGGGAGGTCGAGCCCGGGCTCTGGGTCATCAAGAGCCAGAATGGGGCCGAAGTGGTGGTGACGTTCTCGCCGCCGGTGGCCATTCTTCGGGTCCGCGTCATGGAGCCCCCGGCCAGTCCCGATAGGCAGGGCGGGCTCTTCCGAAAGCTGTTGGAGTTCAATACCCGGGATCTGATCCATGGATCATACGGGATCGAAGGCAACCATATCGTTCTGACCGATGCGCTCGAACTGGAGAATCTCGATTTTTCTGAGTTTGAAGCCAGTTTCGATTCGCTGACGTTGGCGCTATCCTCGCACCTGAGCGCCTTGGCGCCGTACCGGGAAAGGTAAGACGCAATGGGAATGTTCGAACGCTTCTCGACCATGCTGAAGTCGAACATCAACGAACTCATCTCCCGGGCGGAAAACCCCGAGAAGATGCTGAATCAGTTGATTCTCGACATGAAGTCGAACCTGGCCAAGGCCAAGCAAGAAGCGGCCGGGGCCATCGCGGATGAGAAGAAGCTCCAGGCCGACGCCGAGGCGTTGAAGAAGCAATCGGAAGACTGGGAGCGACGGGCCATGCTCGCCGTCCAGGAAGGGCGCGACGATTTGGCCAAACAGGCGCTGTTTCGCTACAACGAAGCGTTGCAGGGGGCCCAACAGCTCCATGAGACCTGGGTCAAGCACAAAACCGAGACCGAGAACCTCAAGGTCCAACTCCGCCAGCTCAACGACAAGATCGAAGAAGCGAAGCGGAAGAAGAATATTCTGGTGGCCCGGGCCAAGCGCGCCGAAGCCCAGCAGCGGATCCAAGAGACCATGTCTGGGATGTCGGACAAGAGCGCGTTCGAGTCCTTCGACCGGATGGCCGAGAAGATCGAAGCGATCGAACGGAAAGCCCTGGCGTCGGCCGAACTCCAGCAGGAGTTCGAAAGCGACGACTTGGCGGCCCAGTTCAAACAACTTGAGTACAAGGGATCGGCCGACCAGCAATTGCTTGATCTCAAGTCCAAGATGGGCATGCTCGGCAAGGGCTCGGACGAGACCAAACAACTCGGCAAGGGCGAAACGCCGGTCCATGATGCCGAGGTAATCGACGACGACGTGAAGTAGGCCGGCTGGCGTCCTGAAAACGGCTCACGACGGGTTCGCGGGCCGTTGCCACAGGTGGTCCTTGACCATGAGGTCTCTCGAAGACAATTTTGTATACGAATCCCAGCCCCCTCCAATCCAAACCAGGGTGTCACGCCTTATGGCCGATCCTCGTTTTCTGATCCTGGCCGACGGAAACTTTCATCCGCTCGAGTCGAAAACCGCCAACTCGGTTGTGCGGTATCACCCCAATCGGGTCGTGGCCGTGCTCGACCGGGTGGCCGCCGGGAAGACCGTCCAGGACGTCCTTGGGTTCGGCGGCGCGATCCCGGTGGTGGGTTCGATCGAAGCCGGCTTGGCCCTGAAGCCAACGGCCGTCATGATCGGCATTGCCCCAGCCGGTGGTCGGCTGCCCGATGAGTGGCGTGGTTGGCTGGCCAAGGCGCTGGCGGCCGGCTGCGATATCATCAGCGGCCTCCACACCTTCATTTCCGATGATCCAGAGTTGTCGGCGCTGGCCGCCAAGCACGGCCGGACCATCTCGGATGCGCGGAAGGCGCCGAAGAACCTTCCCATTGCCGCCGGCCAAGCCCGCTTGGTCGACCCGTTTGTCGTGCTCACGGTCGGGACCGACTGCAACGTCGGGAAGATGACCGCGCAACTCCAGTTGATCTCGGGCCTCAAGGCCCGGGGGCTCCGGACCAACTTCGTGGCCACCGGCCAGACCGGGATCTTCATCGAAGGCTGGGGCACCGCGGTCGACGCCGTCGTGGCCGACTTCATCGCCGGGGCGGCGGAGGAATTGGTGTTGCGGGGCGCCCAGGATGCCGACATCGTCTTGGTCGAGGGGCAGGGCAGCATCAACCACCCGGGCTATTCCGGGGTGACCCTTGGGCTGCTCCATGGGTCGTGTCCCGATGCCTTGATTCTCTGCCACCAGGCCAGCCGAGAGCACCTCGGTGAGTACCGGACCGCGCCGTGGCTCAAGATCCCGCCGTTGTCGCGCTACGTCGACTTGTACGAGATGGTGGGCTCAGCGGTTCACCCCACGAAGGTGATCGGAATCTGCCTGAACACCTATGACTTGAGTGACGAGGACGCGCGGGCGGCCTGCCAGGCGGCGGCGGCTGAGACCGGATTGCCGTGCACGGATCCGGTCCGGTTCGACTCGACGCCGCTGCTGAACGCCATCGTGCGGGAGCGGGAAAACTATCTCGACCGCCGCCGGCCGGTTACCTAACGGGTTCGATCGGGGCCTTCAGCGTCGTCTCGAAGCACCCGCAGTGCCGGTGTTCCGAGATCGTCGAGCTGGCCCTTCCGGGTGGCCCACATGAACGCACCCACGCCGATCAGCACTACACCCAGGGCCACCGGCACCAGAATAAACAGGATCGTCATGGCTCGGTCCTGAACGTCTCGCTCCGCCACGCCATCAGGATGACGGTGACCGAGCTGACCGGCATCATGATGGCGGCAATCAACGGATTGATGACCCCCGTGACCGCCAGGCCGGCCCCGATGATGTTGTAGCCCACCGAAACGGCGATGGTCCGCCGGATTACCCGGGGGGTTGTTCCGATCCCGCGATCAAGGCCACCAGCGGCGATTCCGTCGCCTGTTGCTCGGGAGTGTGGCCGACAAGGTGGTCCGGGGTGCCGGAAAGCCAGTCTCGGTGTATCGCCCCGCCGTTGCGGCGGGGTGATTACTTTGGCGGGCGGGCAGGGCCAGGATCGACATTGACGGGAGATCGCTCGATGAGGGCAGGAATTCGCTCCGCTGCTTTGGTCTTCCTTGGCAGCGGTGTTTCCGTGGGGCGCGGGTCGGCCCAGGCCGCCGCTGACTCGGTGTCGGCCGCCGTGACGCCGGCCGCGATTGCGGCGGGCAAGACCCTGTACCTTGGCGAGGGCCTCTGTTTGGCGTGTCATGGCGCCGACGCCAAGGGATCGATCGGGCCCGATCTGACCGACAATATCTGGCTTGATGGGACCGGATCCTTTGGCGAGATCGTGGCTCGGGTCCTGGCTGGCGTGTCGTCCGAACAGAGCAAGCTGGGCCAAATCATGCCGCCCCGGGGCGGTTCTGGCATTACCGATGAGCAGGTGCGAGCCGTGGCCGCCTACGTCTGGAGCCTGAGCCACAAGCCGGCTCGGAAATAGCCGGTGGACCGGCATTGACCCGAGCTTGGTCAAGGATTTCATCGCCGGGTTCTTTGTTCTGTTCGAAAACCGGTTCGACGCGGAGGGCCTCGAGATCCCGGCCCCCCGGCGGACCGTCCATGTCCGGCATCACGGATCCAAGGAAGACTCGGAGCTGCTTGGTCCCGATTGCATCAGAGGCCCAAGCGTTCCGGGGCTCTGGCCGGTTGGGCTATTCCCAGACGGCGGCCCCTGCCTAACTTACCGGCTTGCCCAAGGCAGGAGCCGCCGTGTCGCTGTCCCTCTACAACACCTTGACCCGACGGGTCGAACCCTTCGAACCGATCGCGCCGCCGCGGGTCACCCTGTATTCCTGCGGACCGACCGTGTACAACTACGCCCACATCGGCAATTTCCGGACGTTCCTGTTCGTTGATCTGCTGCGTCGGTGGCTCGAGGCCAGCGGGTACGACGTCTTCCACATCATGAACTTTACTGATGTCGATGACAAGATCATCAAGGCGGCCGCCGCTCAGGGGATTTCGATCCGGGAGCTCACCGGCCCCTATGCCGACGCGTTCTTCGAAGACCGGGATTATCTCGGCGTCGTTCCGGCCCATGTCTACCCCCGGGCAACCGATTTCATTCCCGCCATGGTCGACCTGGTTGGCGGCCTCTTGGCGAATGGGACGGCCTACCGGGGCGATGACGGGTCGGTCTATTTCGGCATCGACCGGTTTTCCGCCTACGGTCAGTTGTCGCAACTCGACAAACGCGAGCTCAAGGCCGGGGCCGGCGGCCGGGTGACGGCGGACGAGTACTCCAAGGAGAACGCCCAGGATTTCGTGATCTGGAAGGCCGCCCGCCCCGAGGACGAACAGGCCGGCGCCGCCTGGGATGCCCCGTTCGGCCGGGGGCGTCCTGGGTGGCACCTGGAGTGCTCCGCGATGGCCCTCAACCTGATCGGGGAGCGGTACGGGTCCCGGGTCCTCGACATCCATACCGGGGGAGTCGACCTGATCTTCCCCCACCATGAGGACGAGATCGCCCAAAGCTGTGCCTTCACGGGTGAAAGCCTCTTTGCCCGGTTCTGGCTCCATGGTGAGTTTCTGAACATTCGCGGGTCGAAGATGTCGAAGCGGTTCGGCAACATCACGACGCCGCGGGATCTTCGAACCGATGGGGTGGAGGCAGCGGCCATCCGGCTCATGATGTTTCAGACCCACTACCGGCAGCAACTCGACCTCACCGACGACGGGCTCGCCGCGGCCCGTGAGGGGGCCCGGCGGCTTGGCGAATTCGCCGACCGGCTCGAGCGGGCCGGGGTGGCGAAAGGGGCGGGCGACCCGGCATGGGCCGGTCCAGCCTCCCAGCTGGAAGCGGACTTCCGGACGGCCCTCGACGACGACCTCAATGCCCCTCGGGCAGTCGGGGCGGTCTTCGAGTTCCTCCGGGAGGCGAACCGCCTGCTCGACGAAGGGCGAGTCCCGTCCACCGCGGGGAAGGCCGCGTTCGACATGGCCAATCGGGTGTTGGGAGTTGCCCATCGGGTCCAGGGCCGGGCGGAAATCTCAGCTACGGCGGTGGATGGGGCCGGCGTTTCGCTATCGGACACCGCGCCGGAGGGTGCGGCGGCACGGCTGGCGTGGGCGTCGCGTTGGGCCAGTCGGCGTTCAGCGGCCAAGCGAAGTCGGGACTTCCCGGAGGCCGACCGGGTTCGGCGGCTCTTGGCCGACGGTAAGTTCGAGATTCGGGACCGGCGGGACGGGAGCGCGGAACTCGTTGATCTGGCTTGATCCCGTGGCGTCGGGCTGAACAAACCCCGAAGATTGTCGAAGGTGCCCGAGATCGATCGGCGGGGCTCCCGGTTTGCTGCCAGGGGCCCCGTTGACGCATGGGCTAAGTTGCGGTAGAATAAGGGTCTGTCGAATTCTGCGGACCAGTTCCGCTGGCGTAGCTCAACTGGTAGAGCAGCTGATTTGTAATCAGCAGGTTAGGGGTTCAAGTCCCTTCGTCAGCTTGGGAGCGCGCAGAACACAATTAGGGCTGACACGAAACCCCGCTTTCGGTCGAGCGGGGTTCCGTTTCGGGTGATTTGCGTTCGTTAGGCACGGTGGGGTGGCCGAGTGGCTAATGGCAGCAGACTGTAAATCTGCCGAGCTAACGCTCTACGTAGGTTCGAATCCTACCCCCACCACTGTGGGCAGGCAGGCTGGTAGGACCGAGGGGAATGCGGGTGTAGCTCAGTTGGTAGAGCATCAGCCTTCCAAGCTGAGGGTCGCGGGTTCGAGTCCCGTCGCCCGCTTCGTCGGGAATGTCGTTAGGCGGTTGCTTGCGTAGCTCAGTCGGTAGAGCACATCCTTGGTAAGGATGAGGTCACCGGTTCGATCCCGGTCGCAAGCTCTGGGACGTGGGGTGGTTGGTCACAGTGGATGGGCCCGGTGCCCGTCCCTACGAAGAATCAGGGAGAATCATTATGGCAAAAGCGAAATTCGAGCGGACGAAGCCGCACGTGAACGTGGGTACGATCGGGCACGTCGACCACGGGAAGACGACGACGACGGCGGCGTTGACGAAGGTGTCGGCGGAGCAGGGCCTGGCGACGTATATCCCGTACGACCAGGT
>SHZU01000012.1 GCA_009692115.1 Gemmatimonadota bacterium
CCGATCACGGCCGATCGCTGCAGGTCGAGGCGGTGGCCCATGCGTGACCCGCGCGGCTGCCCGGTCGGCCGGTTGAACCCAACCGAGCCACCAGCACACCTAACGCCCGACGATCGCCGCGCCTGGAGCCCCCTCCCCCCCCCGCCTAGGTTCTTTCCGAAAACTCTCATGCGGGTCCGCGCAGAGCGCGTTCAAGAACTTGTGCTAGGGCGAGTGATCGACCGATGCCGTTGCCCGAGCTGGCCCCGATATGTGGAAAGTTGACATGAAAAACTTGAATGAGCCCGAAGGAACCGGATTGACCCCGGAACGCCTCTCGACCCGTCAGACCTCCGAGCGATTGACCGGCTTGGGTCTCCCGCGGTCGGTCCGGTCGGTCTCGAACGACACCAAGGCTCCTGGCTGCCCGATCACCGTCATCGGTGGCGTGACCCGGGTTCTCTGGCCCGCCTACCTGCCCTGGTGGGTCGCCCGCCAGGTCGAGCAGGCCGTGGCCGCCGTCGCCAGTCCCGATCTCGTGGACGAACAAACCAAGCTGGTGGCCTCGAAGCGGCGGCTATCCGAAGCCCGGGAGGCGCGAGAAGCGGGCTTGGTGGTCTCGATTGAGGAAACCGAGAAGGCGGTCGGCGACCTGCTCGGGGCCTTGCGGGCGCAACTTCTTGCCACGCCGACGCGGGAATCCCATCGAATCGTCGGGTTGCGAAGTCTTGCTGAAGCCACGGCGGCGCTCGATGCGATCATCTACGACTTGATGACTAGTCTCTCTCGGCGGGGCCCCGAACTCGCTGAAGACCCGGGCCGCCGATGACCACCCCACGCGATCACCTGCGGGCGCTCCTGGACGCCCAGCCGGCCGCCTCCGCCGTCACGGTGCCGACGCCCTGGCTCGAAGCCCTCTTAGCCGAAACGGTGGCCCCGGTGGCCCCGCTGGCCGCCCCGGACCTGCTCACGGTGGATCAAGCCGCGGCCCGGCTCGGGATTTGTCCCGGCACCCTGTACCGCCAGGCCAAGCGGTACCCGTTCACGCGGAAGATCTCTCACCGGGTCTTGCGGTTCGATGCGGCCGAACTGGCGGCCTGGCTCCGGACCCGGGGCAAGGTGGCGTAAGGGGACTGGACACCGAACCGCTACGGTGGTTCTATTTGAGGGGTCGGGAATATCCCCGACCGACGAATGGGGAGCGCACATTGACGACGCCGAAGAAAGACCCCGCCGCGGTATCACTCGGCCGCCGTGGTGGGCTGGCCCGGGCCGCCACGCTCACGGCGGCCCAACGGGTGGCGAGCGCCACGAAGGCAAGTGCCGCCGCCGCCAAGGTCCGAACCAAGAAAGCCCAAGAGGCCCGGAAAGGTGGCGCCCGATGACCACGACCACGACCCGCCGCCCTCGCGGCACCGGCTCGCTGTTCCGCCGAGGCGCGATCTGGTGGATGAAGTATTCCGTCAACGACCGCGCCGTCCGGGAAAGCGCCGGCACCACCAGCCGGCGCGTGGCGGAAAAGCGGCTCCAGCAACGGCTCGGCGAAGTGGGGACCGGCGCCCACATCGGCCAGGCGGCCGAGCGCCTCCGCTTCGAGGATCTGGTCGAGATGGTCACGGCCGACTATGCCCTGAAACAGAACCGATCAACCGCCCGGATGGAACGGGCCACGCGAGCGCTGGCCGGCCGCTTTGCGGGCGTCAAGGCGCTGGCGATCACCTATGACCGACTCGCGGCCTACGCCGCCGAACGCCTCGCGGATGAGTTGGCCCTCGCCACGATTCAATATGAGTTGGCGATTCTCCGCCGTGGATTCACGTTGGCGGTTCGCGCTCGTCGGCTCCCGGCTCGGCCCGCCTTCCCCACCATCACGGTCCAGAACGCCCGCCAAGGATTCTTCGAGCCGGCCCAGGTCGAGGCGCTGTTGGTCGAGCTGCCTGAGTATCTCCGCCCGGTCCTGCAGGCCGCCGTGCTCACCGGCTGGCGGAAGCAGGAGCTGCTCACCCTGACATGGGATCGAGTCGATTTCGAGGCCGGTACGATCCGCCTCGAAGCCGAGCACACGAAGAACCATGCGGCGCGGGTCTTTCCGGTCGATGCCCTGCCCGCCCTCGAGGCCGTGCTTCGGTCCCAACGGAATCTGACCGACATGGTGGAGGCCGCCACGGGCAAGCCGGTGGCCCTGGTCTTTCACCACTTCGGCCTGCCGATCAGGGACCACTACCACGCCTGGCGGGCCGCCTGTGAACGGGCCAAAGTACCGGGTCGGCTGCTCCACGACGCCCGCCGGACGGCGGTTCGGAACCTCGAACGGGCGGGCGTGTCGCGGTCGGTCGCCATGAAACTGACCGGCCACAAGACCGAAAACGTGTACCGTCGGTATGCCATTGTGAGCGAGCAAGATCTGCGGGAAGGCGTGGCGAAGTTGGCGAGTTTGGGCACAGTACGGGCACAGTAACCCAAAATCCCATGTGGACAAAACGCGTAACTCGAATGCTCGGGCCGGGACTCGAACCCGGATGGGGTTGCCCCCGAGGGATTTTAAGTCCCTTGTGTCTACCGGTTTCACCACCCGAGCGGTGACCGGAAGATAGCCAAATTCAGTCGATCTGAACGGGGGGGGGCCGCTGGGCCGGCCAGGCGGCCGGACGGCCAGGTGTCCCAGGTGAGGGGGCACCCGACACCGAAGGGGGGATTGGGATGGCCGGAGCGGCCGATCAGGTCATGGAGCATTTCATGGCGGGCCACCATCTCGTGCCCGATCCAGAAATCAGCGACATAGACGCGGGAGCCGGGTTCCCACCGGGCCACACACTCCCCGGTCGGGAACGGAAACGACCGGCCCGGCACCTGAAACCACCGGATCTTTGCGAAATCCCCGCGCCGGTCGGAGCATGCTTCCGTGGCGGCGAACCAGACCCGGTACTCCGGCGGCGGCTCGAACGGCACCGCGGTCGGCGGTTCGAAGCCGCAGGCGGTTCCACCTAACGCCATCAGCCCGGCAACCACGACCTGTTTCA
Organism: Gemmatimonadota bacterium; assembly: GCA_009692115.1. Classification (NCBI taxonomy): domain Bacteria; kingdom Pseudomonadati; phylum Gemmatimonadota; species Gemmatimonadota bacterium. Next base: position 3,000 of record SHZU01000012.1, read on the forward strand.
CGAACGTCCGCATTCCAAGGGCCCGCCCGGGCCCTTGGAATGGTGACCACCCGAACCCTCTGATGGGTCTCGGCAGAGAGGGGGTGGCAACTTGAATGGACGTACGTCACGGGAAGCTCACGGCAAACGATGTGCCGGGGTGGGGTCAGAGGACCGAGGCCGTGTCCTCGAAGACCGGGCGGGGCATGCCTTGGCCGCCTTGATCACGCAGAAGAAAAGCGTGGGCGATCCGGACACTGTAACGGCCCGCCCCGGCGAGGCGGACCGTGGCGGTGTATTCGTGGTGTTCGAGGTCGGGGAACCGCTGGTCGGCGGTTTCGATGGCGGTAATGTGAATGGTGACGACCGATCGCCGGCGCGCCGCCTCAGCCCGGAGCCGCCAACCCTTTCTGCCGGTCGACAGGTGGCCCCGAATGGTGATCGTGCCGATTCCGGTGGCCATCTCGAACATCGGGCCGGGCCACCAACCGCGAGGGCCGTGACTCGACTGAGACAGGTTGCTTTCAGGTCCGTCACCTGCCCCGCCCCCCCTACCATCCGTCGCCCTCGGCGGACAAGTTTCCCCGATGCGGATCCGAAGTCTTGTCGCCGGGCTTATTGGCGTCGCTGGAGCGGGCATGTCCGTCCCATCGCTGGCCGCCCAGATCACCCCGATTACCGTCCCCAAAAACAAGCTCCGGCTTGATTTCATGGGCCAGCTCCAAAGCTATGATTGGCGCTGGAACGACGGCTCCCGGACCGAGGCCGCCGCGGCCTTCAACCGGCTGATGGACGCCTCGTTCATTCCGAGGCTGGCGGAGGCCGAGCGGCGAGTCCGGGCGATTACCGGCCGGGCCGACCTTTCCCTCAACGTGGGCCGGTCAACCGCCTCGCAACTCGTGAATCTCGGAACCACCGGATTCGGCGGCGCCTACGGCCTCACCAAGACCATCACGATCCACGGCATGGTGCCGCTGATTGCCGTCAAGGTGGCCCCCCGGGTGTTGGTCGACTCTACGGGATCGAACGCCGGCTTCAACCCGGCCAGCGAGGCCTTCGGAAACGTCCTGGGCCGAAGCCAGACCTCGTCGTTTCTTTCGGTGCTCCGAGTGGCCATCAGCAGCCTGCGGACCCGGATTACCGCCGGCGCGTACGACACCGATCCGGCCCTCCGCCAAGCGGCGGACCAGGCCCTGATCCGGGGCCAACTCCTCGACAGCGAGTTGACCGCCCTGCTCCAGGACGGGTCGGCTGATTTTGCCCCGCGGGACAACTCCGAAGCGGGCCAGCTGATCCTGGCGGCGATCAACGCGTTCCGAAACACGCTCGGATCCCTCGGCGTCACGATGGGTACCGGGACCCCGGCCTTCGCCGCTCAGGGCCTCGACTACGACCGGTTCGACAACTATCTCACCAATCCAGACGGGACGATCGGGATGCGTCCCATCAACGACATCCCCGCCCTCTCGTTCCTCGGCGATATCGAGGTGGGCGTCGCGGTGGCGGTGATCGACCGGTTTCCGAGCACCACGTTCGGCTCCGGCCTTCGGGCGGTGGTCGATGCCACGGTCCGGCTCCGGACAGCCAAACTCGACAACCCCGACCGCCCGTTCGACGTCGGCACCGGCGACCGTCAGCCCGACGTCGAGCTCTCCCTGACCGCCGACTACGTGAAGGGCCGGCTCGGCGCCCGGTTTACCGGGGGCTACAATCTCCAACTGCCCGGGAACCAGAACCGGCGGATCACTCGCTACGACGCGCCGATTGCCCCGAAGACCACCCTGGCCGGGGTGCGGCGCGATCCCGGCGATGTGATCCGAGTGAGCGCCCACCCGTTTTTCCGGCTGGCGCCGTACCTGTCGTTCTTTGCTGGGGCCGACTATTGGACCAAGGGGCGAGACCGTTTCGGCTACGCGCTTGGTCAAACCGAGATTGTAGGGGTCGACGTTGATGTGCTCGGAGACGGCACCCGTTCCGATGCGCTGCTGCTGTCCGGGGGTCTCTCGTACTCCCACGCCGGTCTGAGCAAGTTGGGGGCGCTCGGTCTCCCCATGGACGCGAGCTTCCGCTACGAACGGATCGCCCGATCCACCAAGGGCATCATTCCCGATGTCCATTCGGTGCGGATTGATTTGCGGTTTTACACCCGGCTACTCGGCGGGGGCCGTTAGGCCTGGACAGCGTTTTTCGGTCCGAGGAGGGCCAGGGCATGACGGCGGGCCGAGTCGCTGTCGGCATCGCCTAGCATCCGGGCAATTTCTCCGACCCGGTCCTCGCCGTGGATCACCTCGACGGCGCTGGTGGCGATGCCCGCCTTGGCTCGCTTCGATACCACCAAATGACGATCGGCCCTGGCGGCAATCGTCGGCAAATGGGTGATGACGAGCACCTGATGGCGCTTGGCGGCATCGGCCAGGGCCTCGCCCACTTGGGCCCCGACCTCGCCGCCAACCCCTTGATCGATTTCGTCGAACACCAGCGTCGGGATCGCGTCCTGACGCGCCAACGCCGAGGTCAGGGCGAGCATCAGCCGGGACAGCTCGCCGCCCGAGGCTGCTTTATGCACCGGCCGAGCCTCGAGCCCGACATTGAGTTGGACGGAAAACACCACCGCCTCGGCGCCGTAGCTGCCGATCTGAGCCGCCGGCATGAGCATCACCTCAAACCGTCCACCGGGCAGCCCCAATTTCGGGAGTTGGCGGTTGACCGCTCGGGCCAGCCGGTCGCCGCCGATCCGGCGCCGTTCGGTCAGTCCCTTGGCCAGAGATTTGAGTTCCCGCTCCGCTGCTTCGCGACGGGCCGCCAGCGCCTTCAAATCGAAGGCCGCGGCATCGAGCAGATCGAGTTCGCCCGCGGATTCCACCCGGGTGACCAGCACCGCATCAATCGACGCGCCGTACTTCTGGCCCAACCGATCGAGGACGCCGCGGCGGGTCTCGAGCTCGCGGAGCCGGCTCGGGTCGTCCTCAATGGCGCGGGCGTAGTCCCGGGCCTGGCGGGCCAGTTCCTCCAGGGCGGCATAGGCCTGGTCGATCAACATCCGCCAATCGGCCACCCCGGGGTCGACTCGTTCCAGCCGCCCGAACGCCTGTTCGGCGGCGTGGAGCCCCTTGAGCGCGCCGTCGTCCTCCTCGAGCGCTCCCGCCACCCGCTCGCCTAACGACCGGAGCTCTTCGGCGTTGGCCAGCTTCCGAATATCCTGGTCAAGCCGCTCGTCTTCGCCAGCCTGGAGTTTGGCCGCGTCGATTTCCTGGACCACGTGCCGGAGGTAGTCGGCCTTCTTCCGGACCGCCTCCCGGCGGTCGATCAACTGCCGTTCCTCCTCCTGCAACCGGCCGAGCCCCGCGTGGCACTCCGCCACCTGCCGGGCTTCCGCGACGGCCCCCGCAAATCCGTCGAGCACCTCGCGCTGGGTTTCGGGTTGGAGCAGCGACACCGTCTGATGCTGGCCGTGCAGGTCGGCGAGGGCGCCGCCCAGTTGCTCCAAGGCCGCCACCGTAGTCGGGCTCCCATTGACCCAGGCGCGGGACCGGCCCTCCGCCGACACTTCCCGGCGCACCACGACCCGGTCGTCTTCCGGATCGAGACCGAGGGACTCGAGCACCGCTTTGACCCGGCGAGGAAGCCCCTCGAACACGCCTTCGATGATGGCTTTCTGGGCCCCGGGCCGAACCGCCCCGCTCTCCGCCCGGCCGCCGAGCAAGAGCGCCAAGGCATCGACCAGCATCGATTTGCCGGCGCCCGTCTCGCCAGTCAAGACGTTGAGACCGGCGCCGAGGTGGAGCGTGGCGTCGGCGACAGTGACGAGGTCACGAACCCGGAGTTCGGAGATCACTGAGTGTTGTCGCGCTCGGCCAAATCCCCCCACCGGAGGCTCTGGCGCATCCGGGCGAAGTAGCTGCGTTGGCCGAATCGCACCAGCTGGACCGTGTGCTCGCTCCGGCCGATCTCGATCGTGTCATCGGGGCCGAGTGTCATGGCCTGCTGGCCATCGACCGAAACCAGGAGATCCTCGGCCCATCCGCTGATCGGGGTGATTGTGATCACGGCGGTGGACGGAATGACCAGCGGGCGAACCGCCAGGGTGTGGGCGCAGATCGGCGTGATCACGACGGCCTCGACGTCGGGCGCGATGATCGGGCCACCGGCCGAGAGCGAGTAGGCCGTCGATCCGGTCGGGGTTGCGACGATGAGTCCGTCCGCGCTGTAGGGCCCGACATCCTGATCGTCGACCCGGACGCCCAGCTGGATCATCCGGGCCACGCCCGCCTTGTGGACCACTACGTCGTTGAGCGCCGGCGGCAGAGGGAACCGGGGATTGCCGGCCCCGACAATTTCGGCATCGAGCGCCATCCGGGGTTCGATGACGTAATCACCGGCGGCCAGCCGAGCCAGCGCCCCGTCGAGCTCGTTGCGGGTGCAGGCGGTCAGGAACCCGACCCGGCCCAGGTTGATCCCGAGCACCGGGACCGGCTTTCGGCCGAGCGAGCGGGCCCCCCGGAGCAGAGTCCCGTCGCCGCCTAACGTGACCAAGGCGTCGAGGTCGGCGACGCCGATCGGGGCCACCGACCCCTCCCACAGAGGCGCCAGCTCGGGCTCGGTAAAGAAGGTCAAGCCCAAACCGGGCGCGCGCGCGGCCATGCCGGCCAAGATCCCGGCCAATCCGCGATAGCGGGGATTCCCGACCACGCCGACGTTCATCGCGCTTCGACGCTGCCCTCGTGGTGGAGCGCGACCACCCGGGCCGCAATCCCGGTGGCCGACAGACCGAAACTCTCGAGCTGTGCGTTCCGCGGAGCCTGTTCCACCAGCCGGTCGGCAATACCCATGGCCACGACCCGGACCCCGGGGTGGGTGTCGGCCAACTCGCGACCGAGATACGCCCCGAACCCATTGACCACGGTACCCTCTTCCACGGTGACCAGCAATTTGGTGTCCTGCGCCAGCTGGTCGAGCAGGGCCCGATCATAGGGCTTGAGGAACCGGCAATTGACCACAGCCGCCTCGATCCCATCCTGGTGAAGCCGGTCGGCCGCCGCGAGCGCTGGGCCGACCATGGTACCCACCGCAAGGATCGCAGCGTCCTTCCCGGGCCGGAGGAGTTCCCACGTCCCGAACGGCACGGCGGGCGTTTCCGCTACCGGGCGGGGTGCGGCCGGCACCTTGTCGCGCGGATAGCGAGTGCAGAACGGGCCGCCGTGATGGGTGAGGCCGGTCTTCAGGAGCCCGACCAATTCATCGGCATCTTTGGGCGCGGTTACCACCATGCCGGGCACCGCCAACATGTAGGCAATGTCGTAGAGACCCATGTGGGTCTGGCCGTCCTCGCCCACCAGGCCCGCCCGGTCCATGCAGAACATCACGGGCAGGTGCTGGACCGCGACGTCGTGGATGATGTTGTCGTAGGCCCGTTGCAAGAAGGTGGAATAGATGGCGCACACCGACCGGACCCCTTGAGTGGCCAGCCCGCCCGCAAACGTCACCGCGTGCCCCTCGGCGATCCCGACATCGAAGAACCGTTCCGGCCATCGTTTCTGAAAGATGTTGGTCCCGGTCCCCGACGGCATGGCCGCGGTGATGACGACGAAATCGCGATGCTCCTCCGCCAGATCGGACAGGGCATCGCCGAATACCTGGGTCCAGGTCGGGGGGCCGCTGGCCTTCTTCCGGGCCTCGCCCGTGTCAGGGTCGTACGCCGCCAGCCCGTGCCACTTTTCCTTGTTGTCCTCGGCGTAGGAGAACCCCTTCCCTTTTTCGGTCAGAACATGGAGCACCCGGGGTCCCTTGAGCGTCCGGACGAACCGGAGGGTATCGCAGAGCTTGCCGAGGTCGTGGCCGTCGATCGGGCCGAAGTAGCGGAAGCCGAGTTCCTCGAAAAACATCCCCTCGGAAAAGAGGTTCTTGGCGCTCTCTTCGACATTCTTGGCGAACTCGACGACCTCGTCACCGAACACCTTGCCGGCCTTGAGCGTCCAGTGCTTGATGATCTCCCGGATCCGGTTGGTGAACGGCGTCGCGACGATCCCGCCGAGCGTCTTGCTGATGGCGCCCACGTTCGGGGAAATCGACATCCCGTTATCGTTGACGATCAGGAGGATGTCCCGGTCGGAGTGTCCCGCATTGTTCATGCCCTCGTACGACAGGCCGCAGGTGAGCGCCCCGTCGCCCACGACCGCCACGACCTTGTAGTCGAGGCCGAGGAGATCCCGGGCAGTGGCCATGCCGAAGGCGGCGGACATGGCGGTACCGGCGTGACCCGCGCCGAACTGGTCGTGCGCGCTCTCGCTAGTCTTCAGAAACCCGGACACCCCTCCCCGCTGGCGGAGCGAGTCGAAACCTTCGTTCCGGCCGGTCAGGAGCTTCCACGCATAGGCCTGGTGCCCCACGTCCCAGACGATCTTGTCGGTCGGCGAATCAAACTCGTAGAGCAACGCGATCGCGAGTTCGACGCACCCGAGACTGGCCCCGATGTGGCCGCCGGTTTCCGAACACGACTGGATCAGCCGGTCCCGAAGATCTTGGGCAAGCACGGGCAACTGATCGCGCCCGATCCGTTTGAGATCGGCCGGACCGCGAATGGCTGGCAGTAATGACATGTTGAGCCCTCAGGACTGACGATTCACAATATAATGTGCCAGACTCACCAGCGAGGGCGACGCCACCCCGCCGCGCTCCAACCATTCCACCGCTCGGTGCGCCAGACGCTCCGCCTCGGCCCGGGCCCCGTCGACGCCGAGGAAGCTCACGTAGGTCGACTTCTGGAGCGAGACGTCCCGGCCCACGGTCTTCCCGAGTTGGGCCGTGGTGGCGGTGGCGTCGAGGACATCGTCGGCCACTTGAAAAGCCAGGCCGATTTCGCGGCCATACCCGGCCAGCGCCTCAATGGTCTGTCCGCCCGCTCCAGCCGCCAGCCCCCCGACCACACAGGCGGCCTCGATCAGGGCCCCCGTTTTCCGGGCGTGGATGGTCGTCAGGTCGTCGGCCACCAGCGAGCGCCCCTCCGCCGCCAAGTCGAGCCACTGCCCCCCGACCATGCCTTGAATGCCGCTCGCCTCGAGCAGCGTCCGGGCAATGGCCTGATGGGTGGCATCCGACACCCCGAGCTCCCGATTGGATTCGCAGAGCACCTCAATGGCCACCGGCACCAGCAGATACCCGACTCGGGTGGCGGTCGGGGCATCGAACGCCACGTGGGTGGTCGGCCGCCCCCGCCGTCGAGCGTCATCGTCCATGCAGGGCAGATCGTCATGGACCAGCGAATACGTATGGATGATCTCGACCGCCGTGGCGAGGCGGGTAATGGCGTCGTGGCGACCGCCCGCCGCCCGGTAGCAGGCCAGCACCAGAGCCGGCCGGACTCGCTTGCCCGCCGTGCCGAGCGCGTAGGCCAAGGCCTCACCCAACGGGCCGGGGCTTTCGGACCGGAGCCGCTCCGCCACCGCCAGCAGGTGCTCGTCGGCCACGTCCCGCGCTTCGGCGAGCAGCTCGGCCGCGGGCGCCAGATCAGGCATCAAACGACGTCAGCTTGAGCACTCCATCGGCGTCTTCCAGGACCCGCTCGACCCGCGCCTCAGCCTCGGACAGCCGGTCCTTGGCGGTCTTGAGGTACCGGACCCCCTCCTCGAACAACGCCAGGGCCCGGTCGAGGTCAATCTCATCGCCCTCGAGCGCCTGGACGATCTCTTCGAGCCGTTTGAGATCGGTCGCCAGCGGATCTTCACTCATTCTGACCTTGCCTTGATAGTGCCGTCCGATACCCGCAGTGAAAACCCCGTCCCCGCCGGTAGCTGATCGCGGGTGAGCACCACTCGGCCATCGTCAAGTTGGGCCACCGAGTATCCCCGGCCCAAAACCGCGAGCGGACTGAGCGCGTCGAGCGATGCCGCCAGCCGTTCCCACCGGCGCCGGGGAACCTCGACCCGGCGCCGGATGGCATGTCGAGCCCGGAGCGACACCCGGGCCAGCCGCTCGGACAGCACCCGGCTCCGGCGCCGAAGTCCGCTGCCTAACCGGCTGCCCAGTGACGCGACCTGCCGGCCGATGGCGCTCCGGTCCGGGAGCGCCATCGCCGCCGCCGCCGAGGGGGTCGGGGCCCGGAGGTCGGCCACCAGATCCGTCAACGTCACATCGGTCTCGTGCCCGACGGCCGAAATGGTCGGCACCCGGACCGCCGCGACCGCCCGGCACACCGGCTCCGCATTGAACGCCGAGAGATCATCCCGCCCGCCGCCCCCGCGCCCGACAATACAGAGATCGATGCCATCGAGCCGGTTCACGATGGCCAGGGCCCGGACGAGTTCGTCCACGGCGTCGTCACCCTGGACCTTGGCCGGCACCAGCACGATCCGAACCGATGGCCACCGCCGCCGCGCCACGGTCACGATGTCGTGCACGACCACGCCGTCGGCGCTTGTGACCACCGCCATGGCCCTCGGAAACGCGGGCAGGCTCCGCTTGCGGGCCGGGTCGAAGAGTCCGTCCTCGGCCAGCCGCTCCCGGGTCCGCTCAAGGGCGAGTTGTTGGAGACCGACACCGGCAGTGGGGAGCAAGGCCACCGCATTGATCCGGAGTTCGCCGCGGGCGGCCCAGACGGTCGGGGTGCCAAGGACGTACACCTCCACCCCGTCAACCGGCACGAGGCGTTGGCGCTCCGCGTACGAGCGCCACATGACGCAGCGGAGTTGAGACTCCGCATCCTTGAGAGTGAAGTACCAGTGACCGGCCTCGTAGGCCTTCATCCCGATCACTTCGCCCTTGATCCACACCTGCCCCACCGCCGACTCGGCGGCCACCCGGAGGGCCGCCCCGAGTTCGGACACCGTGTACGCCGGCCGGTTCGTCGGTTGGGCCGGTTCTTTGCCGAAGAGATCGGGCGACTGGCGGGACTGCCGTTTCACCGGCTCTGTTTCGCCGCTTGAACCGTATTGCGCAGCAACATCGCGATGGTCATCTTGCCCACTCCGCCCGGCACCGGCGTGATCCAACTCGCCACCTGGGCCACCGGCTCGAACGCCACGTCGCCGACGATCCGATAGCCCTTGGGACGAGTGGCATCGGGAACCCGGTTGATCCCAACATCGACGACGACGGCGCCCGGCTTGACCATGTCGGCGGTGACGAATTCCGGCTTGCCGATGGCCACCACCAAGATGTCCGCCTGACGAGTAATGGCTGGGAGGTCCCGGGAGCGGGAGTGACAGATAGTGACGGTGGCGTTCCCGCCCGGCGTGTCTTGCACGAGGAGATTGGCAATCGGCTTGCCGACGATGTTGGAGCGGCCGACGATCACGGCATGGGCGCCCTTGGTCTCGATCCCCGCCCGGATCAACATCTGCTGGCACCCGTAGGGGGTGGCCGGTCGAAAGGCCGACGGATCGCCGACCGAGACCCGCCCAACGTTCATGGGGTGGAACCCGTCGACATCCTTGTTCGGATCGATGCGAAGCAGGACCCGCTCGGTCCTGATGTGTTTCGGCAACGGCAGCTGAACCAGGAACCCATGGATCCTCGGATCGGCGTTCAGTCGGTCGACGATCGCCAGCAACTCAGCCTCGGTGGCGGTGTCGGGCAGCCGAATCGTTTCCGAGTGCATCCCCGCTTCGAGACAGGCTTTTCCTTTGCTGGCGGCATAGACCAGGCTCGCCGGATCGTCGCCGACGATCACCACGGCCAACCCGGGCTGCACGCCGCCGGCCACCAGCCCGGCGACATCCTTCGCAATGTCGGCCCGGATGGTGTTGGCGATGGCAGTCCCGTCGAGAAGCCGGGCGGTCACTTGGCGACCCCGGTGGCGCGGGTCTCCCGGATGACCGTGACCCGAATTTGTCCGGGATACTGCAACTCGCCCTCGATCCGCTTAGCGATGGCCTCGGCCAACTCTTGGGCTTTGGTGTCGTTAATTTTTTCGGGTACGACGATGACCCGCACTTCCCGGCCGGCTTGAATCGCGTTGACCTTCTCGACCCCCTCGAAGCTGGTGGCGATCTCCTCGAGCTTGGTGAGCCGCTTGACGTAAGTCTCGAACGCCTCGCGCCTCGCGCCGGGCCGTGACCCGCTGATGGCGTCGGCGGCCTGCACCAGGACCGACTCCGGGGTCTCGTGGGCCACGTCATCGTGGTGGGCCGCGATGCAATTGATGACCAGCGGATTCTCGCGATACTTGGTGGCCATCTCGACGCCGAGCTGAACGTGAGTGCCTTCGCTCTCGTGGGTCAGCACCTTGCCGACGTCGTGCAGCAGCCCGCCCCGCTTGGCGAGCATGACATCGAGATGGAGTTCCGCCGCCATCATCCCGGCAATCCACGAGACCTCCTTCGAGTGCTCGTAGATATTCTGGCCATAGCTGGTCCGATAGCGCATCCGGCCGATCAGCTTGATCATCTCAGGATGAAGCCCGTGAATGCCGGTTTCGAACGCCGCCTGCTCGCCGAGCTCGACGAGCTGATCCTCCAGATCTTTCTGGATTTTTTTGACGATTTCTTCGATCCGGCCGGGGTGAATCCGGCCGTCGGTGATCAACGCGTCGAGCGCCCGCCGGCCCACCTCGCGGCGAATCGGGTCGAAGCAGGACACAATCACGGTGTCAGGGGTGTCATCGATGATCAAATCGACCCCGGTCGCGAGTTCGAAGGCGCGGATGTTCCGTCCTTCGCGCCCGATGATCCGGCCCTTCATCTCGTCACTCGGCAACGCAACGGCCGCCACGGTCGTCTCCGCCGTGTGCTCGGCGGCCACCCGCTGGATCGACATCGCGATGATCCGCTTGGCGTCCTTTTCGGCGTTCTTCTTGGCTTGGTCTTTGATGTCCCGGGCCAGGGCCGCGGCCTGGGCTCGCGCTTCGTCCTCGACCCGCTGGATGAATTCTCGCCGGGCCTGTTCGACCGTGAGGCCGGCCACCCGCTCCAAACGCTGCCGCTGCTCGTGCACCAGCGCGTCGATTTCCTTGGTCCGCGCCTCGAGGGTGAGCTCCTTCTGGGCCAGGGCGCCCTGCTGCTCCGAGACCGCCTTGGACTGGCGGTCGAGCTCCTCGTTGCGCTTGGTAACTCCGCGCTCCCGCTCTTCGAGTCGGCGCTCGGTCCGGTCGATTTCTTCGCGTCGCCGGCCGAGGTCGCGGTCAAACTCTTCGCGGAGCTTGAGCGCCTCCATCTTGCCTTCGACCAACGCGGCGGAACGGGCCTTGTCGGCCTCGTCCCGGGCTTTGGTGACGAATTGGGATGCGTCGCGCTCGGCCGTCGCGACCAGGCCGGCCGCGTCACGTTTCTTGGAGCGGAGGACGACGGTGTAGCCAACCAGGGCCAGCACTATTCCAGCAACTACTCCTCCACCCGCGAGGAGCCATTCGAGGATCGACATCAGTGTATCTCCGCACGCGGCGAGGGCGCCACGAATCGGTTAAGGCCCAGAGGCAACCTAGTCTTGGGCTCGGGGACCCCGTACTGCCGGGGGAAGTAACCGCGCCAGCTGATCCGCCACCGCGTCAATACGGTGGGTGGTTGCCGCATCGTGCGGGCGGGCTTGAAACAGTTCATCCGTAACCGCAAGCGCCGCGAGAATCGTGGCGCGATGACCATCGATGGTCGGGGCCGCCGTCCGAATCCGCTGGACCGCCGAGTCGAGATACGCCGCGACGCCGCGGGTATACTCGGCGGGGTGATCGGAACTCACCGTCAGCTTCTGGCCGGCAATGACCACTTCGACCGGCTTCGGCCCGCTCACCGGATGTCTCCCGTGACCTGATCGCCGACGAACCGGAGCCGGGTCTTCAACTGCTCGAGCTGCTCGCGGGCTGCCCCAATCCGGTCCCGGAGCCGGTGGTTTTCCGACTCGACTTCGCTGATTCGGCCCCGGAGCAGCACCAGATCGCCGCGGGTGACTTCCGGGACCCGGTTCCGGGCCTCCTCGACCAACGACTCGGCCTTGAGACAGCGCCGACGCCACCCGGCCAACTCGGTCTCGAGTAGGCCGGCAACGCGCTCGAGTTCCACGAGTGCCTGTTCAGGATGTTCGGAGTGTGACGCCAAGCTTTTTCTCCAAGCCTCCCCGAATCCGGGTGACCGCGCTGTCGACTTCAGTGTCCTTCAAGGTCCGATCGCGGCGGCGGAACACCAATCGGAACCCCACGCTGCGGGCACCCGCGGCCACCCCGGTCCCTCGGTATTCGTCAATGACCGCAACCGACTCGAGCAACCCGGCCCCGATCTTACGGATCTCGGCACCGACCGCCTCCGCGGTGACCGACCACGGCACCACGAGACCCAGGTCGCGAACGGCAGCCGGAACGGACGGTGGCGGAACAAAAGCCAGCACCGATGGCGGCGCCGCATCGAGGTCGATTTCGATGCCGAACAGCGGGGCCGCCCACGGCGGCGCGTCCGCCGTCAACTCCAGGGCCCGGCCCACCACCGCCCCGCCGGCCCGGGCAACCAATTCCCCGCCTTCAACTTGTACCAGGGCCCCGGGATTCGCCAGGGAGACGGCCCGCTCGAACAGGCCCTTCAGATCCCACCAATCGAGGTCCGGGCCTTGGCCCGATTCCGACCAGTGAGCAGGGCCCCGGGAGCCGGTGATGACCGCCGCGATCCGGGTGGTTTCGACCGGGCGGCTCGGGGCGGCCTGGAAGGCCGTCCCGATCTCGAACAGCCGGACGTCCCGAACCTGGGCCGCCCAGTTGGCTTCGACCTGTCGGATCAACCCCGGGAGCAGCCGCTCCCTGAGGAACCCGTGATCGGCCGACAGCGGATTGAGCACCGCCACCGCCTGCTCGCTGGTGGCGGGACCAATCGGCAGCAACACCACCTCGTAGAGCCCCTCGGCGGCCAGCCCCTTTCGGGCCATTGCCGCGGCCCGGTCGATCGGGGCATCGAGCTGGGCTCCGGGCCGGTACGGCCGGATCTGATCCGGCAGCCGGTCGTAGCCGTAGATCCGGGCCACTTCCTCGACCAGGTCGATTTCCGTCGTCAGGTCCCGCCGCCAGCCGGGAACATCCACCGCCAGGCGGCCGTCGTCCGGTTTGGCCAAGACCGTGGCGCCGATGGCGACCATGGCCTGCTCGATCGTGGCGAGGGGCAGATCGAGCCCGACGATTTGGGCCACTCGTTTTTGGCGGAGAAACACCCGGGGCGGGTTGGACGGATCAGGCCAGACGTCAATGGCGTCCGCCACCCGGCCGCCCGCGGTCGCGACCACCAAGTCGAGGGCCCGCCGGAGCGCGTCGGGCAGTCCCCACAAATCGGTGCCCCGCTCATAGCGCTGACTCGCTTCGGTAACGACGCCTAACGCCTGCCGGGTGAGCCGGGTGGCTGCCGGGTCCCACCAAGCCACCTCGAGCACCACGGTGGTCGTGGTGTCGCTCACCTCGCTGTCCCGGCCGCCCATGATGCCCGCCACCCCCACCGCGCCGGCGCCGTCGGCTACCACCGTCATCTCGGCGGCAAGGGCCCGGTCGGTTCCGTCGAGCGTGGTCAGGGGTTCGCCGGCGCGGGCCAGACGGGCGCCGAGTCTCCCGCCGCGGAGTTTGGCGCCGTCGTACGCGTGCAAGGGCTGCCCCAACTCGAGGAGGACATAGTTGGTGACGTCGACGACGTTGCTGATCGAGCGCTGCCCGACCGACTCCAGCCGGCGCCGGAGCCACTCGGGCGAGGGCCCCACCGTCACCCCTTCGATGACCGCCGCGGTAAACCTCCCGCACGACGATCCCGGCTCGACCGCGATCGTCAGTCCGCCAGCCAGCGTGCCTGAGGCCCCGTCGGCTCGGCGGACCGAGTGCCCTTCGGCCGGATTGGTCCCGGGAATCGACGGCAACCGGAACGCCACCTTGAGCGACGCGGCCAACTCCCGAGCCACACCCTTGTGACCAAGCAAATCGCCCCGCATCGGCGAGACATCGAGCACCAGTCGGTCATCGCCGAGCCCGAGGACGTCGAGAATCGGGGTACCCGGCTCGGCCTCCGTGGTGAGGGTCAAAAGCCCGTCGTGGTCGCTCCCGAGCGCCAATTCGTCGGCCGAGCAGAGCATCCCCTCGGACAACTCACCCCGGAGTTTCCGTTTTTCGAGGGTAATCCCGTTCGGTAGAGTGACCCCGACCGCCGCAAACGGGTACTTGGCCAGCAGCGCCACGTTCGACGCGCCGGTGACCACCTGCCGGCGTTGACCGCCCCCGATGTCGACCTGACAAACGCTCAGCCGATCGGCGTTCGGATGGCGGGCCAACTCCACGACCTGCCCCACCACCACCGGCGCCAGATGGGCATTGACCGGCTCGACCGCATCGGCCGGCAGCCCGAGCATGGCCAACCGGGGCACCAGGTCCTTGATCTCGAGTGGGCGGCCGAGGAACGCCTCCAGCCAACGGCGAGATACGTTCATGTCTTCACTCCTCCGAACTGGCGGAGCAACCGCATGTCCCCGCTATAGAGATACCGAATGTCGGGCAGGCCGTACCGGTTCATGGCCACCCGGCCCGGTCCCATTCCAAACGCCCACCCGGAATACCGCTCGGCGTCGACGCCCGCGTTGGTCAGCACGTTGGGGTGGACCATGCCGCATCCGAGGATTTCCATCCAGCCGGTCTGCTTGCAGGCGGGGCAGCCGCTCCCGTGGCACAACTGGCACTCAACGTCGAGTTCGCCCGATGGCTCCGTGAACGGGAAATAGGACGGCCGGAAGCGAACTTTGGTGGCCGGCGTGAAGAACCGATGGATGAACTGGGTCAGCGTTGCCTTCAAGTCCACGAGTCCGATGCCCTCGTCGACGGCCAGCCCCTCGATTTGGGCAAAGGCCGGCGCGTGGGACGGATCGAAGGGGTCGTTCCGATAGACCATGCCGGGAATAACCACTCGGTATGGAGGCGGTCCGGATTGCATGGTTCGGATCTGCACCGGCGAGGTGTGGGTCCGGAGCAGCAACTTGCCGCCGTCTGCCGCCTCGGTGCCGTCGGACAAGTACAACGTGTCGTGGGCATCGAGCGCCGGGTGGTTCTTCGGAAAATTGAGCGCGAAGAAGTTCATCCACTCGTCCTCGATTTCGGGGCCAACGGCCACCGCAAACCCGAGCGATCGGAAGATGTCGCAAATTTCGGCCACCACCTTGGTGACCGGGTGCTCGGCACCGGCCCACCGGTGCCGGCCGGGCATGGTGAGGTCGAGCCCCGATCCGGCGGCGGTCTCGGCGCCGGCCCGCGCGGTGGCCTGGGCGTCAAACGCGGCCTCGAAGGCCTGCTTGACCTGATTGACGGCGGCCCCGAAGGCCTTCCGCTGGTCGGGAGGCAGGTCGGGAAGTCGCTTCAGCAGCGCCGTCAGCAGCCCTTGTTTCCGGCCCAGCACGGCAATCCGCTCGGCCTCGAGCGCCTCACCAGTCAGGGATAGAATCGCGGCCAGGCGGGGCAACAATCCGTCGAGTTCGTGATAGCCAGTCGGTTCCATGTCACTCCTCAAAACGATCCTCCCCTGCGATCACCAAAGGGGGCGCCCGCGGGGGAGGTCAGATCGAACAGATCAGGTCGCGCGCGCCGATTCAGGCCCCTTTGGCCAACTCCGCCAAGCGTGCAAACGCGTCCATGTCGGTCACGGCCATCTCAGCCAGCATCTTCCGATCGATCTCGACGCCGGCCTTCTTGAGGCCCGAGATGAACCGGTTGTACGAGAGGTCGTGAATCCGGGCGGCCGCGTTGATCCGGGTAATCCAGAGGGTCCGGAAGTCGCCCTTCTTTTTCCGCCGGTCGCGGTACGCATACCGCATGGCCCGTTCGACGGTTTCCTTGGCGGCCTTGTAGAGCTTGCTCCGGCCGCCGTAGGCACCCTTGGCGGCTTCCATGACCTTCTTCTTGCGCGCATGGTGCGCCACATTGCTTTTTACGCGAGGCATCGTGTGTCTCCGGCGTTAGGCCAACAGCAAGCGTTCGACACGCTTGAAGTCGGCAGAGCTGACCAGCGCCGGCTTCCCGAGCGCATTCTTCCGCTTCCGCGTCTTCTTGGTGAGAATGTGGCGGCGGTTGGCTTTCCCCCGCTTGATCTTGCCACTTCCCGTGAAACTGAACCGCTTCATCGCGGCCCGTTTGGTTTTCTGCTTCGGCATCGGCTGTCTCCCTAGTTACTTCGGTCCAAAGACCATCGTCATCGTCCGACCCTCGACCCGGGCATCGAACTCAATTTTTCCAACATCCACCAACTGCTCCGCCACTCGGTCCAGCACGGCCTTGCCAAGATCGAGCCGGGCCATTTGCCGGCCGCGAAACATCATCGTGACCTTGACCTTATTGCCTTCTTTCAAGAACTCGCGCATGTGCCGGACCTTGAAGTCGAAGTCATGATCGTCGATCCCGGGCCGGAACTTGATTTCCTTGACCTCGATCACGTGCTGCTTCTTCTTCGCCGCTCGGGCCGCCTTGGCTTCCTCGAATTTGTACTTGCCGTAGTCCATGATCTTGACCACGGGCGGCCGGGCCATCGGGGCGACTTCGACCAAGTCGAGCCCCTTCTCTTCCGCCATGGCCAACGCATCTTCGACTGCCAAAACTCCCAACTGCTCGCCCGCATCGGAAATGACTCGAACCGGACTGATCCGGATCATCCGATTGATCCGAACCCTGCGCTCGCGCTCGTTGGTGCTCAGTTGGTGTTCCTCCTGGTAAAAAACGAAAACACCCCAGGCGGCTGGGGTGTCCACAACGCTCCCGGCACGGCGGCCG
Organism: Gemmatimonadota bacterium; assembly: GCA_009692115.1. Classification (NCBI taxonomy): domain Bacteria; kingdom Pseudomonadati; phylum Gemmatimonadota; species Gemmatimonadota bacterium. The sequence goes on from SHZU01000012.1 coordinate 19,663, forward strand.
CGAGCGAATTGGTGGACCCACTTGCCGCGCATGTCCTGCTCTGCATCGGGCTCAGGGTGGGAAGCCTTCGTCGGGCCTCCGCTTTCAACGCCCACAATGGTAACGAGTTACAGCCCGGTCGTCAACCGGGCGCGTCCCTAGCGTGGTGACCGGCCGCGGCCGGCCCTGGCATTGGTGTCGGCAATATGACCGGCCATCCGGTCGGCCATCTCCTCGAGCTGCCGGTTTCGTTTGACGCTGGTTCGGCGGAACAGGTTCCGGGCCCCTAGGAACGAGCCCCCACCACAGTGACCACGCTAGCTAAGCCAATCAGTGGCGCGTGAAACGCCCCCATGCTCAGCCCAAACGCCATGAAGCCGCCCCCCGCCCAGCCCGCCCATCAGCCCCCCGAAGATCCCCCCGGCGGTCGGCGTCAACGACTCGTCGATCAAGATCCGGGTCCGGCCTCCGGCGGGGGAAATCGAAACGCTGACCACCCGGCTGGGCTGGTGCTGCGTTCCCACGGTCCGCCAAGCGAGCGGCCGGACGGTGAGCCAACTCCCGGGCGGGGCGGCCCGCTCGACGTGCTGCGGCGGGATGCCGACGTCGGCGGCAAGCTGCTGGATCCCGCCGAGCGACAAGTTACCCGACTGGGTCGGCAACGCATCGAGTTCGGCCGCCCGGGCCACGATCCCGGCCACCTGGCCAACCAACATCTCGTAGATCACGCCGGTCAGGCTGAACACGTCGGACCGTTCGTTCAGCTCGGCAAACCCGGCGGCTTGTTCCGGACTCATGTACCCGACCGTCCCGACCGGAAACCCAGTCCGAGTGATCGACCGGTCGGAGGCCGCCGTGACCGCCTTGGCAATCCCGAAATCTGCGACGATCGCGTGACCGTCGGACAGCAGGATGTTCTCCGGCTTGATGTCCCGGTGGATGACCCCCTGCCGGTGGGCATGCTCCAGTGCATCACCCACCTGCCGGGACAACGCCACCACTTCCTCCGGCGGCATTGGGCCCCGGTCCATCCGGCCCCGAAGCGACTCGCCCTCGATGAACGGCATGACGTAATAGAGGAATCCGGTGGCCTCGCCGGAATCGATCAGCCCGAGGATGTGGGGTGCTGGAGCTGGGCCGCGATCCCGATTTCCCGGAGAAACCGCTCAGCGCCCAGACTCGCAGCCAGGTCGGGACGGAGCACCTTGACCGCCACCCGACGGCCGTGCTTCTCATCGCGAGCCAGGAACACGGTGGCCATCCCGCCCTACCCGATCGGACGCTCCAGGGTGTAGCGGCCGGCCAGCGCTTCAGATAACGCCGCGGGAACCATCGGCGTCTCCATCAGACCCCTCGAACGCGGGACGGGTAACCAGGCACCACTTCGGTCGCTCTCAGAACGCGTCCTCCGGAGCACTGGGGCGGCGTTTGCTCTTCCGCTGCTTTTTGCGCTTCGTTTGCATGGCGTCGAGGTCGGCCAGGGTTCGGGCGCCGGTGCCCCGGGCCAGGTCGAGCAGCCGCTGGAGCACCAGGGCGGTCGCGAGCGCGTCCCCGCCGGCCCGGTGCCGGGCGGGGTTCGGAACGCCGAAGTACTCCTGCACCACATCGAGCCCGTAGGATGGCAATCCCACAATCAGACTCCGGGCCAGGCGCACGGTACAAAGCCGCGGCCCCTCCAACCCGACCGACTTGGCCCGCTTCAGTTCCGACCCGACGAAGTGCCAGTCGAACCGGACGTTATGCGCCACGAACACTCGGCCGGCCAAAACCGACACCAGTTGATCGGCCACGACATCGAAGGTCGGGGCATTTCGAACCATCGCATCGGTGATCTTGGTAATCGAGACCACCATCGGGGGGATCGGCCGCTCCGGGTTGATCAGGCTGTCGAACACGATCTCGCAGCGACTCCCCTGAACCACCGCCACCGCGACTTCGGTGACCCGATCGCTGCCGCCCGCTCGGCTGCCGGTGGTTTCGACATCGACCACGGCGAATCCGGTCTCCTCGATCAACGGCGAACCCGACGCTCCCACCACGAGCCCCCACCGGCCATCCGGCAGCCGCCGAACCCGCGGATCGGCGCCGAGGAGCGCCACCGCCAGCCGTTCGGCCACCGCCACCGGAGCCCGGGCCATCCCGAACACGTCACGGGTCAGCACCGCGGCCGACTCCGGCCCCCGGAGCAAAAGTTCGATCGCCCGATCGGCCAACGCGCCGGCCGGTACCGCCGAAAGGCCGGTCACCAGATGTCGGCCCGCCGGATCGGCAGCGTCATGCAGCGAGGTCCGCCACCACCCCGGACCAGTTCACCACCGGGGATGGTCACGACCACTCGCCCGCGCGATTCGTCCCAATCGTCGAAAGCCAGAAAATCCTGACTCGGCACCACCGCAAAGCCGGCCTTCTCGAGTTCCCGCAGGGTCACTTCGTTCCGCTGGTAGCTGATCGCCACGCCGGGACGCACTGAGAAGAAATTGCAGCCGCTCGCCCACTGCTCCCGCTCTTGCGACAACCGGTGATGGCCCCCGGTCATGACCGGCGCGAGCGGCATCCCGACCTGCTTCAACGCCGTGAACAGATCGCTCCGCTCCCGGACCGTCTTGGCGCCCTTGCGCCGGTGCAGAATCGTGAGCCGTTCCGGACCGAGGAAGGCCGGCGGATAAACCGCACAGAGGTCCCGGTCCAGCTGAGTGAATAACATGTCGAGGTGGATGGCCGTCGGCTCTCTGGGCATGATCACGACGACGACATCGGTGACCCGGGTCTTGGCGAACGCCTCATCGCAGAGCAGATCGAGCGCGGCCGTTGACGACCGTTCCGAGTACCCGACCACCAGCAGGTCGGGCCGGAGCACGTGCACGTCGCCTCCTTCGAGGGTGTAGTTGCTCCGGCGCTCCTCGGAGCCGTCGTACAGGATGCCCGCGTTGGCCAGGTCCGGATGGAACCGGAACAGGGTCTTGATCAGGAGCTCTTCGGTCCAGCGAATCCCGAAGCGCATCGAGCCGACCACCGCGTGGTCGCCGATGACCATCCCGATATCGCGCGGAAAGAACAGATTGGGCAGCGGTGGCAGCACGAACCCGACCTCGTTGACCGTTCGGGAAATGGCCCCGCCCGGCTCTTCGACCCCTTCGATCAACATCCGGACCAGCGCCTTCGGGGCGAGCGCGGTCAGCTGTTGGGCCAGCGGCTCAGACGCCACCACATCCATGGTCCGGGTCACCAGAAACTCGCGCGCCTCGGAACCGGCCAAGGTCTCTGCCAACAAGTCGGCGACCTCGTGGACCTTGGCAAATTTCTTGAGCACCGCCACCAAACGCCGGTGCTCGCGGACCGAAACTTCGAGCCCGATCAAATCATCGTAGAGGTAGTCTTCGCGGGTTCTCGGGGTAACGGCTTCGAGTTCTTTGCCCGGGGTATGAACCAACACGGTCTCGAGGGGACCGATCTCGGAGGTGACATGAACCGACGGCATCTGAGGAAGGTAACCGGGGACCTCTATTTGCTTGCCAGAGCGTAGCTCAGCGCCTCCAATTCCAACACGAGATTGACGGCCTTCACGGCGACGGCATCAGGAACCTGGAGCGGCACCGGCGCAAAATTGAGAATGGCTGCCACGCCGCACTGGACCAACCGATCGGCGATCGGCTGAGCCGCATCACCCGGGGTGACGATGACGGCGATATCGGGTTTGAGCTCGGCGGCCTGCCGCTCCAAGTCCGCGACGTCCGACACCATGAGTCCGTTCCATGGCTGCCCGACCTTGGCCGGGTCGTTATCGAAGATCGCCACAATATCGAAGCCCCGTTGGTTGAAGCCCCGATACTGGGCCAAGGCACTGCCGATCTTCCCGGCCCCGACCACGACCACCCGGTACCGCCGGCCGAGACCGAGGATTTCGCGGAGCCGCCGAATCAACTGGGGCACCGAATAACCCAGCCCTCGCTTGCCGAACGACCCGAAGAACGACAAGTCTTTTCGGACCTGGGCGGACGTCGTCCCGCCTCGTGCCGCCAACGCTCCGGAGCTCACCGTCGTGGCGCCGTGGAGTTGGAAGTCCTCCAGAAACAGGAGGTAGAGGGAGAGACGTCGGACGGTGTTGTCGGCGATAGTTCGCATGGCATGTGAAAGTTTTCACAAAGTTAACGGATCGGCCATCCCTTCGTCAACGACAACCCGGAACAGCCTGACGAACTCCTCGACCCCAACCGTTTCCGGCCGCTGATCGGTCCGGAGCCCGGCCCGCTCGACCAACCCGCGGGCGGGCCCATCCTCGAGGTCGAGCACGGTGCGAAGGGCCCGCACCAACTGTTTCCGGCGGCCCCCGAACAGTCCGACCACTAGGCGCCGGAACCGGGCGTCGCGAACCAGCGCCGGGCTCCGGGGCACGATCCGGACGAGCGCGCTGTCGATCTTGGGAGGCGGCCAAAAAGCGCCGGCCGGTACCGTAAAGAGCCGTTCCACCGTGGCCGCGACCGCGACCCCCACGGTCAGGGCCCCATACTCAGAGGTTCCCGGCTCGGCGGCGAGTCGGACCGCCACCTCTTTTTGAACCAGATAGACGATGGCAACCGGAGGCCAGGCCTGATCGAGCGCCTTCTCGATCAGGGGGCTCGTGATGTTGTAGGGAATGTTCCCAATAACATACCAGGGCCCCCCGGGGGGTACGCCGAGCGCCGTGAGCCAGTTGACGTCGAGCGCGTCGGCTTCGATGACGGTCGACTCGGGAAATTCCCGCGCGAGTCCGGCCACCAAGTCCCGGTCCCGCTCGATCATCGTGAGGCGAACCCCGCGGCTCACCAGGGCGCGAGACAGGGCCCCCCGCCCCGGCCCGATCTCGAGCACGGCCGCGCCGGCCCCGGCCGGCAGCGCCCCGGCGATCCGGGCCAGAATCCGCGGATCGGACAGAAAGTGTTGGCCCAGCGCTTTTTTGGGCACGGGATCGAGTCCTACACCCGGAGAATGAGAATGGTCCGGTCGTCCGACGGGGTCCTGGCAAAGCGGTCCACCAGATCCATCACGGCCGTGACGATCATCTCGGGGTGCTCAGCCCGCCGGGCCCGGATCACCTCGAGGATCCGCCACTCGCCGAACCGCTCGCCCCGCTCGTTGGCCGCGTCGGTCAACCCGTCGGTCCAGACGCAGAGGAGATCCTCGCCGGGGACCCACGGCACCTCGACCGAGCCGATCGGGGCCGGGCTCAGGCCTAACGGCGGCGCGGTGGCCTCCAGCCGCCGGGGCAGTCCATTGGCCGGGATCCGGAACGCGTGCGGATGCCCGGCGTTGGCAAAGGTCAAGAGTTCGCGAGCCGGATCGATCCGAGCGAAGAACACGGTGAGGTAGTGCTCGGACTCCGCCAGATTCTCGGCCAGGGTGTCCTTGAGAGCGGCCAGGACCGACGCGGGCTCGGCGCTCGCGGCCACGTGAATGCCCGCGGCCGCCACCGCCGAGGCCATCAGGAGCGCGGCGGCAAACCCGTGGGTGCTCACGTCGCCGACCATCACCGCCACCCCGCCCTGCCCCAGTCGGCTAAAGGTGTAGAAATCGCCCCCGACCGATTCGAGCGGGAGACACCGGACGCCGACATCACCGATGCCAGCCAACACCAGGGGTTTCGGGAGGAGGCTCTGCTGGAGGCGGGAGGCCAGTTCCAACTCCCGCTCGAGCCGCTCCTGGTGCCGTTCCCGCTCCACCAACCGGGCATTTTCGAGCGCGGCGCCGATCTGGTTGGCAATGGCCATCACCAGCTTCCGGTCGGTCGCACCGAACCGGTCGCCGCCGACCCGGTCGGTCAGGTTGACCACCCCGATACATCGCGAGGGCGCCCCGGGGGCCGCATAACAAATCGGGACACTCATGAAGGCGGAGCCTTGATAACCGCGCTCTTCCTTCCCGACGGAGACCAACACGGCATCGAGCGGATCGCCGATCAGGGCCCGCTGGTCCCGGAACACCCGAGCGGCCACCGAGTGGGGATCGTCGAGATCGATCAAACCGGCCCGGCCGAGCGGAATCCCGAGGGATGCCACCGTTCGAAGCACCCGGCTCCCTTCGTCGTGCACCACGATCGATGCCCGCCGAGCCCCGACCACGCTGCTCACGGCGCGGACGATGATTTGAGCCGCCTTCTCGAGCCGCACGGTCTGACCGAGAATTTCGCTGATGGTGTAGAGGAGGTCGATTTCTTCGTAGCGGCTCGCGAGTTCTTGCGTCAGGCGGGCCACTTCCCGTTCGACCCGCAGCAGGTGGCCGACGATTTCGAGCACCGTGGCCGTCCGCCCCGAGGCGCCCGCGGGGCCGGAATCGCCCTCGAGCCACAAACCAGCCTCATCGGCCACCGGCGCGAACCAGCGGGGCCCGTCCGGCGTGAGGACCAAACCGGCGGCCGCCGGCAGGCCCGGCGTCCAGCCCGGATCCGCCCCGTGCACCAGACAGGCTGCCTGGGCCTCGGTCATCCAGAGCCGATCGGGCCAGACGGTGGTTCCGTCGAGCGCGTCGAGCACCGGCTTGAGCCGCCTCAGCAGCGCGGCAGCGTCATCCAGATGGTATTCCCCTGGTCGTTGAACTCGACTTGGTCGGCAAGCTGGTTGATGATGAAGAGGCCGCGGCCCCCGTCGTCTTCGAGATCTTCCGGCAAGGTTGAACAGGCCCGGCGGCCCGGCTCGCACCCGCATCCTTCGTCCCGGACCGACAACCGAATCACCGTCCGCGACACTTCGGCCCGAACCCAAACACACTTGCGGGGGTCTTCCAGGTTGCCGCGGAGGATGGCGTTGCTCAGGGCCTCGGCCAAGGTAACCCGAAGCCGGAACGCGGTCCGCTCGGAGGGCGGGCTCCCTTCGAAGCAATGGCGGGCCATCAGTTCGACCGCTTGCTCAACCTCGCCCACATCACTCGGCATGGCGAGGTCCACCGCCACCAGGTCGGTGGAGGCATCCAGCACTGAGCGTGAGACCGACAGACGGGACGGAGCCGGCACGATCAGAACGTCGCGAGGGCGTCGGCGACCGACGGGGCGATGACGAACAGGGTGTCGAGCTTCGTGAGCTCGAACAACGACTGGAGGTCGCTATTGAGTCCGGCCAAGCGCAGTTCGCCGCCGCTTTCCCGGACCTTCTTGGAAATCGTGACCAAGGCGCCCAGACCAGACGAATCGATGTAGGGCGTCCCGGAGCAATCAACCAGAAACTTCCGTTCCCCCGCTTCGAGCCCCTCCTGAATCAGGCCCTTGAGTTCCTGCCGGTTGCCGACGACGAGCTGGCCCTCGACCCGGATGACGGTGACACCTTGCCCGGCGGTCGATTTCTTGAAATTCATCTTGATTTCCATCGTTAGGCAGAGGCGGTTCCAGCGGCCGCGAGCGTCGCGACCGCCACGATATCGGCCGGCGACGCGCCCTCGGGCACGCCGGCCAGGGTCCAGGTCGAGCCGGGAAGCAGCGGGCCCCAGGTCCGAAGATCGGCGGCGTCCCGCAGCACCAACTCGGCCAAGTGGCCGGAGATCGGATCGGGGAATATCAGAACGTTGGGCCCAAACCGGAACCGCCCCGCCTCGGTGGCCCCCGAGTCCAGGGTCCAGTTCCACTCCACCGTGGCGGCAATGCCGGGCGCGAGCAGCCGAAACTCCGCCAGCGCGAGCTCGGCGTCGGCGTGGCTCGCATCCTGGCTCGGGGGGGCTACCAAGAAACCAACCCGGGATTGATCGCCGATGACCCGGGTCCGATGGTCCGACGCCTGGAGGGCGAGCCGCGCCACCATCTTGGCGTCGAGCGGCCCGGCGGAGTCGGGAATGACGAGCGTGAGGAGCCGCCGGTCGGTCGTGAGCAGGTAGGAGAGGTGGCCCCGTCCGGCCGTGCCCCGTTCCGGCCCCCGAAGCCATCGGCCCGCTTCCTCCAACGCATCGAGTGGGATGGCCGTCCCACCCAAACAGACGTCGGCATCACCGCCGGCGGTCAGGCCGATCGCGAACAACAGGGGGTTGGTGGCCAGGTCGAGGGCATGAATGCCGTCCCGAACCCGCTCGGGCCACCGGTCTCGCAGTGCCGCGGCCACCCGCCCGAGCCTCGGATCGCTGTCCGGGATGATGCCCCCGTCGCCGACGATCGTGACGACGGCCGTCCCGTCGGCGGCCAGGAGGGCCGCCGCGGACTCCAGCGATCCGTCGCCCTGGCCGATCATCACGATCCGAATGCCCCGTCCGCGGGCCCGGCTCTGGACTTCATCGAAATGATTCATCGGGCAAACCGTTTGACCAGGGCCGCGGCCACTGCCGGATCGACGAGCGGGCTGACATCACCGCCGAACCGGGCCACCTCCCGGGCCAGGCTGGCGCTGACATAGGTCAGGTCCGATGCCGGAGCCAAGAACACAGTTTCGAGGCCGGACCACAATTGGCGGTTCATCAGCGCCATTTGGAGCTCGTACTCGAAGTCGCCGGCGGTCCGGAGGCCCCGAACGACGAATCCGGCGCCGATCCGGCGGGCGTAGTCCGCCAGGAGCCCCTCGAAATGGGCAAACTCCACGCCGGGCACCTCTCCCACGGTTTGGCGGAGCAGGTCGAGTCGTTCCTCGACCGAGAACAACGGCTGCTTGGCCGGATTGACCGCGATGGCCACCACGACCCGGTCGGCCAACCGGGCGGCTCGGCGGATCAGATCGTGATGGCCCTTCGTCGGGGGATCGAAGGATCCTGGATACAGGGCAATCCGGCTCATAGCCCACCAAGGAAAGTCACCGCGGTGTCTCCATAAACTCGGGTCTCGTCCCCGTTCACTGGTTCGGTCTTCCGGTGTTCGATGCAGAGCAGCGTCGCAAACGGGGCCTCGCGAAACGATTGGGCCAGTCGCTCGGCCAGCCCAAGCCCGTACGGCGGGTCGGCGAGCGCCAGATCAAACCGGACCGTCGGTGGCCCCGCCACGAATCGCAGCGCATCTTGCCGAACGACCTCGGTCCGATCGGCGAGACCTAACGCCGCGATGTTGGCCCGAATGGCCGCCAACGACCGCTGATTGAGATCTACGAAGGTGGCGGTACTGGCGCCCCGAGACAATGCTTCGATGCCAAGCGCCCCGCTCCCCGCGAACAGATCGACCACCGTGGCCCCCTCGACTTGGGCCCCGAGGATACTGAACCACGCCTCCCGCACCCGGTCGGCCGTGGGCCGGACCCGGTCGTCGGCCGGCACCGTCAGCCGCCGTCCACCGAACTCCCCGGCAATGACCCGGGTCACACCGCGGAGACGGCCGCGGGTGCGAGCCCGACCAAACGGGCCTGGAGGCTGGTCCGGCCCCGGAACTCGTTCCGTTCGAGCCGAAAAGCGGCATCGACCGAATCGGTGCTATTGAGCCATTGGACCCGATCGGCAAACTGAAAGCCGATGGCGGCCAGACCTCCGGCGTCATCTTTGAGCGTACCCCGGAGATGCTCGCTTTTTTGTCCCACATAGCTCCAGTCGACCAGCCGGGCATCCCGGGCCAGAAACACCGGACCGGGGTTCCCCATCCCACAGGGTTCGAGGTGCCGGCAGAGCCGCTCCAACTCTTCGGACGCCTCGCCTAATCCGAGCTCGAGATCGACCCGCTGCTCGGGGCCCAGCGTGGCGGGATCGAGTTGCTTGGCGCAGACCTCGGCAAACCGGGCCCGAAACGCGTCCAACCGGTCGCGCCGAACGGTAACCCCCGCGGCCATCCGGTGTCCCCCAAACCGCTCCAGCAAATCCGCACATTCACCGAGGGCGCCGTGGAGGTCGAAACGACTGATGCTCCGCCCGGAGCCTTTCCCGGTGTCGCCGGAGAGGCCGATCAAGAACGCCGGCCGGCCAAACCGCTCCACGACCCGCGAAGCCACGATGCCGACGACCCCCGGGTGCCACTCATCGGAGGCCAACACCAACCCGGCCGTCCGGTCGAGATCCATGGTGTGCTCGATATGGTCGATGGCCTGCTCGAGAATCCGCTGGTCGAGGGCTTGGCGTTCGACATTCAACTCTTCGAGACGCCGGGCCATTTGGGCGGCCTCCTCCGCCGAGTCCGAGAGCAGGAGTCGAAGGCCGTCGGCGGCATCACCGATTCGGCCGGCCGCGTTCAGCCGGGGCCCCAGGATGAATCCGACTTGGGAGGCCCGGACCTCGCCGGTGATGCCGGCCACCGTCATCAGGGCGCGGAGCCCCGGCCACCGCGAGGTGGCCAGCAATTTGAGCCCGTGGCGAACCAAAATCCGATTCTCGCCGACCAGGGGCACCACGTCGGCCACGGTGGCCACCGCGGCATAGTCGAGGAAATGGAACGCCAGCGAGGCCGGCAGACCTAACGCTCGGGCCACGGCCTGCACCAGCTTGAACGCAATCCCGGAGCCGCAGAGCGAACCGAGCCCCGAGGTGTCATCGGGTCGCTGCGGATCGACGATCGCGTTGGCGGGCGGCGCTTCGGGTCCCAATAAGTGGTGGTCCGTGACGACCACATCGAGACCGGCCGCCCGGGCCGCGCGGATCGTGTCGACGGCCGTAATCCCGCAGTCGCAGGTGACGACGAGCCGGGCGCCGATCGCCACGGCCTTGGCCAAACCGGCGGGGCCGAAGTCGTAGCCGTGCTCCATCCGATGGGGGACAAACCCTTCGACGTCGGCGCCGGCCGCTCGCAATCCGCGGGTCAGCAAGGCCGCCGCGCATTGTCCGTCGACGTCGTAGTCGCCATGAACCAAGATCCGGTTGCCGGTCTTGATGTGGCGGACGATGGTCTCGACGGCTTCGGCCATCCCCGCCAGGGCGAGCGGGTCGGTCAGCCGGTCGAGGTCGGGACGGAGGAACGCCTTGGCGGCCTCCGGGGTCGTGTGACCGCGCTGGACCAGCAATCGCGCCAACGGCGGCGGGACCTTAATGGCCTCCGCCAATCGGCCGGCCGCCTCCGGATCAGGCGTGGCCTGCACGATCCACCGCGGCGGGAGTTGCCTCAACCTTCGAACTCCTCGGCGTAGAGAATGACCCCGCACGCTTCACAATCGTCGAGCAGGATCCCGGCCCGAATCTGGGTCCGCCGGTTCCGCGGCACCGAGGTATAACAGGCGCCGCAGGCCTCGCCCCGGAGGGCGACCACCACCGCCACGGTGCGCGCCGACCGGAGCCGGTCGTACCGCGCCCGAACGACCTTCTCGATCACGGCGGCGCTTCCCTCCCGGGCGGCCTTGGCGGCGTCGCGTTCCACTTCGATCGACGACCGCTCGGTGGCCAACCGCTCCCGATCCGCCACCTGCGCCACTTCCAACGCCGCCACCCGCTCTTCGACGGCTTTCAAGCTCCGCTCGAGATCGTGGACGCCCTCCGCGGTCCGAACCCAGTCGCCTTCCTCTTTCGCGAGAACCGAGCGGGCCATCTCGACTTCCGTCATGACCGCCTGGGCCTCCCGGGCTCCCTTGGCGGACTCGAGCCGTTGCCGGCGCTTGTCCTGGATCGACCGGAAGCCCTCGATCCGCGTTTCCAGATCCTCCTGCTTCTTGACCCCGTCATCCAGGCGCTTTCGCGCCGACGCGATGTCGCGCTGGCCGGCCTCGAGGTCGGTGTCGAGGCGCGCCACCTCGTCGAGAATCGCCTTGAGGCGAACATCGGCGTCGAGCAGCGTGAGGTCTTTGGTCTGCAGATCGAGCAGTTTTGCAAGTTCAGCGTGCATTGAGTTCATCCACGGGATCGGGGTTTGGTCGTTTGCTTCTGCCAGTACATCCGTTGTTTCGCTTCGGGGGACAACTGCGAGAGCGAATCCCGGCGAGCCACGACATCGGACCCGGGGGGAAGCGACCGCAGGGTATCTCGTTCGTCGAGGCGGGTCACCGCCGCCGCATAAATGCCGTCTTCGTCGAGGCCCGCTTCGACCTCATCCTCCTGCAACCGTTGCCATGCCGCGAGCGCGGCCGGTGACAGCCGGGGCGTCGCTTCCAGCGGGGCCGACCCCGGGGGCAGCGCGAGCAGCGCCTCATAGATTTCCCGGAACGTCGGAACCTCGAACCGGACCGCCGGGACTTCCTCCCGTGCCCGATCGAGCCATGCTTGCTTGTGCACCACCAACCGGAGCAAATCGGCCTCGGTCCGCGCCCCGACCCGCCGCCGCTCCACCGACGGCCGAGGCACCCGTTGCTGGTCGAGGCGCACCGGTTCGGCGGCCGCAGGCGGCCGAAACGGCAGCGGCGCTGGGGCCGCTAGTTCATGTTCCAGCACCGCCCGAGTCAGTCCCACCCGCTCGGCGACCCGCGCGATGTAGAGGTCGCGGGCAATCGGATCGCTGGCGGCACGGACCGTTGAGAGCAGCCGGTCGAGCGCGTCGCGACGGCCCTCGACGCCCTCGAACCGGCCCTTCCGCTCGAGCAACTGAATCTTCCGCTCCAGCACATCGACCGCGTGTTCCAGAATCGGCGTCAGGGCCGCGGCCCCGCCCTTCCGGACCAAGCTGTCGGGGTCCTCGGCCGGCGGCAACGTGGCCACCTTGACCCGGAGCCCATGCCGGAGGCACTCATCGCCGGTCCGGAACGTGGCCTTGAGGCCCGGCCCGTCGGAGTCGTACAACAGCACCACCAGCGGCGCAAACCGCTTGAGCAAGGCCGCCTGGTCGGAGGTCAGGGCCGTGCCTAACGGGGCGATCACGTGTTCAATGCCGGCCGCGTAGAGCCGAAGGGCATCGAAGTACCCTTCGACCAGGATGACCTGCCCTTCCTTCCGGATCGCCCCCTTGGCCAGATGCAGGTTGTAGAGGGTGTTGCCCTTGTGGAAGATCGGCGACTCCGGGGAATTGAGATACTTCGGCTCGCCCGAGCCCAGAATCCGCCCGCCAAACGCCACCACCCGGCCCCGCTGGTCCTTGATTGGAAAAAGCAGCCGGCCCCGAAACCGCGGATTGACCGTTCCATCGTCTCGCTTGACCAGCAAGCCCACGTCGAGCAGGAGCCGTTCGTCGAGCCCGATCTGTTTCATGGCCGCCGCGAACGACCGATCCGTCGGCGCATACCCAAGGCCCCATTCGGCCGCCACCGGCAACGGAATGTCTCGCGACTCGAGATACCGCCGAGCGTGATCGGCATCGGCTCCGTCGCGGAGCCGGGCCGCAAACCATTCCTCGGCCACGCCCATGGCTCCGTAGAGCGGCTCGCGGGGATCCGGCCCTTCGCGGGCGCCCCGCTCCGGGATGGTGATTCCGACCCGCCGCGCCACGTCCTTCACCGCGGTCGGATAGTCCATCCCGAACCGCTTCATCAAATAGGTGAACACGTCGCCCGCGGCATGGCACACGTAGCAGTAGTACAGCCCTTTTTTCGGCACCACCGCGAAGTTCCGGTGAGTCCCGCCGTGGAACGGACAGGGCCCCCGCCAGTCGGACCCGGCCCGCTTGAGGGCCACCGACTCGCCGACGATGTCGATCAAGTTCGCCGAATCGCGAACCTGCTCGATCAACTCGTCCGGGATCATTCAGACCGCTCCAAATTCAACGATGGTGACTCCGGTCCCGCCCTGGTTACGAGGAGCAAACTCGAACTTGGCCACCCGCCGATCGGCCTTGAGCGCCTGGCGAACCCGGTCACGAACCACCCCGGTCCCCATCCCATGGATGATCCGAAGGTACGGATTCTCCGCCAGAATCGCGGCGTCGAGCGCGGCCGTGGTCACGGTCACGGCCTCGTCCCCCCGCATGCCCCGAAGATCGATCTCAAAGGACGCCGCTGTGGCCTGAAAATCCGGCGGTGGCGACTTGGGCCGAGCGGCCGGCCCGCCTCCGGCCACCGGCGTCAGATCAGCGACCGGCACGACCAGCTTGACCGAACCTAGTGCCACGACCGCTTTGGCGTCGTGTCGAACTTCGAGCACGGTCCCGGTGCCCCCGGCCCCGAGTCGAACCCGCTGGCCCGCTTTCACCGTGGCCCCGGGGTCAACCTCATCGACCTCGGGGTGATCCACCGCTTCGATGGCCGCGCGTTTGGACACCACGGCTTCTTCGATGATCCGGCGAACGCCGCGCGCTTTGGCCGAGTCGACCGCCCCCGCTGCGGCTCGCAACGCCGCCTCGACCGTGCTCCTGGCCTCGAGCAAATGCCGCCGGGCCTCTTGGCGCCCGATCCGTTCGGCCTCGCGTTCCCGCCGCCGGAGCTCCTTTTCCCGGAGCGCCTGCGCTTCCCCGATGGCTTCGGCGTTGGCCTCGCGGGCCGACACGTCGAGGTCGCGGACGGACAGGTCGGCTTCCCGCTTCTCCTGCTCGCGCGCCCGGGTCTCGACGTGGGCCAGCAATTCGTCGAGGGCCCGTTCCTGGGCCGGCACCGACTGCTCGGCCTCCGCCAAGACCGTGGCATCGACCCCCAGCCGGCGGGCGATGGCCAGGCCATAGGAACGACCCGGCACACCTTTTCGAAATCGGAAGGTCGGTTTCAACTGGTCGGCGTCGAACTCGAGCGACCCGTTCACCACGCCGGGCACGTCACCCGCCAGGGTCTTGAGCGAACCCAAGTGGGTGGTCACGATGGTCCGGGCCCCGCGCCTGGTCAGCGCCCGGAGCGACGCCGCCGCCAACGCGCCCCCTTCGGCTGGGTCGGTGCCACTCCCGATCTCATCCATCAGCACCAACGTTGCCGGGCCGGCCTCGGTCAGGATCTCGCGGAGCGACACGACGTGGGCGCTGAAGGTCGACAAGTCGGCGGCGATCGACTGATGATCTCCGATGTCGGCAAAGACGGCGGTCATGACCGGCAACGCCGTGCCCGGTCCGACCGGTGGCACGATGCCCGATTGGGTCAGCAACACCGCCAAACCCGCCGTCTTGATCAGGACGGTCTTCCCGCCCGCGTTCGGACCACTGATCAGCAAGGTCCGTTCGGAGGCTGCGAGGGAAAGGTCAAAGGGAACCACCGCCAAGCCCCGATCGATCAACAGCGGATGGCGGGCTTGGCGGAGCACCAACGCATCGCCGCCGACCTTGGGCACCGTGGCCCGGACCGCATGGGCGTAGCGGACCCGCGCCACCACATCATCGCCCGCCACGCACATTTCATGGGCGGCATCGATCAGCTCGGCGGCCGGCCGAATCAAATCAGTCAGCTCTCGAAGCACTTTGAGCAGTTCCCGCTCCGCATCGACAATGGCCCCGCGGAGCGCATTGCCGAACTCGATCGCGGCCGTCGGCTCGACGAACAGGGTGCCCTGACTGGCCGACTCGTCGTGGACGATACCTTCGGGCCGGGAGCGCGAGTCGCGGCGGACCGGAATGACGTACCGGTCGCTTCGGACCGTGACTTGAGCCCCGGCGGGAACCGCATGGGGATCGGCCCCCCGGAGCACGAGCTCGAGTTTCTTGATCAGACGGTCGCGGGCGGCGTGGATTTCGCGCCGGGCACGAAACAGTCCGGGGCTTGCCGTGTCGAGGACTTCGCCTTGGTCGTTGATCGCCGCCACCAACCGCTGATCGAGGGCTCGATCCGGCAAGGGCACCAGCGAGGCCGCCATGGCCGGCGCCTCCTCGGCCACCCGCTTGATCTCGCCGGCGGCGACCCGCGCCGCCGAAAGGGTCTGCTTGACCAACGCCAGTTCCCAGCCGTCCAGCACGCTCCCGGCCACCCGGAGCCGGGCGATGACCGGCCCAAGATCGGGAACCGGTGGAATATCGAGTTGTTCGCCCCGGCCCCAGAGGGTCAGCAACTCGGCGACCGGGGCCAACGCGTGTTCGATTTCGAAGGCGGCAGCCGACGGCCGGCGATGCCGAATCCGCTCGGCGCCGAGCGGCCCGCGGGCGTGGACCGCAACCACGTCGAGGGCCCGAAAAAACTCCAGCGCGTCGTTGGTTGGGGTGGAAACCGCCGCTGGAAATTGGAACGGGGTGCCGACGCTTTCTCGCGCCTGCACCCCGGTTCGGTCCTGCCGGACAACTTCCTCAGTCACGTGCGATTTCGGAGCGTCATGAGCCACAATCTAGAGGGGCCTCAGCCCGGGGGCCAGCCCAATCGGCGGCCGCCCAACAAATGGACATGGACGTGTCCCACCGACTGGCCTCCGTCCCGCCCGGTATTGATCACCAGCCGGTAGCCGCCCTCGTCCAGGCCGAGTTGCTTGGCCACCTGGACCGCCAGACGAAGACACCGGCCACCGGCCCGCTCACCGGCATCGGAATCAGCATCCGACATGCCCCCGATATGGGTGACCGGAATCACCAACACGTGGGTCGGGGCCTGCGGCTTGAGATCCCGAAATGCGAGGGCGTCCTCATTTCGGGCCAGGATCGTGGCCGGAATTTCCCCGGTGGCAATCCGGCAGAAGATGCAGTCGGTCATCCTGGTTCCTTTCGTCCAAGGCCCGCGATCGTCGCCGCCGCGATCGCGGCGGTCTCGAAGCGGAGGATCCGGCCCCCGAGAGCCGCCGGCACGAAGCCGGCCGCGCGGGCCCCATCACACTCGGTCGCGGTCAGGCCGCCCTCGGGCCCGACCACGATCGCCACCGACCGGTCGGGAGCGGCCGTCTTGAGGTCGGCGCCGCTCGGGTCGGCCAGCCAACGGTCGGTCGCGGTCACCGCGGCGAGAGCGGCCTGGAGACCCGTGACCCGCCAAATCCGGAGCCCCCACGCGCCACCGGATTGCTTCAACGCTTCCGCCGCCCTGAGTTCCAGTCGCCCCCGATGTTCGTCGCGGACCCGGGAGGCCACGTGCCGGCTCCGCTCGGTATCGAGCGGCACCACCTCCGTGACGCCGAGCTCGACGGCTTTTTCTATCAGCCAGGCAAATCGGTCTTTGTCTCCGCCGCCGACCAGCAGGATCAAGTCCGCCGGTACCGGCACCGAGCGGACCCGATCGAGGGCCACCTGCCATCCCTTCCCTTGCGCCACGAGCCGCCCGGTCCCGATCCGGCCCCGGCCGTCGAGTACTTCAGCCGGGTCGCCGTCGGCGGCCCGCCGAACCCGAAGATGATGCGCCTCGTCGTCGTCGAGGGTAACCACGCGGGACGAATCCGCCAGCGATTCCGGCGCCAGGACCCGGATCACCGGCTCACCGGGTCCGGCGGGCCGCCACCGACCACCAGCCTTCGTCGACCACCTGGCCGATCTCGCTGAAGCCCGCGGCCGTGAGCGAAGGCCGGAACAAATCGGCCTCCGGGGTTTCCATCCCAGCAAAAATCGCGACCCCACCGAGACGAAGTGACCGGGTGATCGGGTCGAGCAGCAGCTCGTTCACGTTCCGAAGAATATTGGACACCACCAGATCGACGGGCCCGGCCAGGGGACCGAGCACCGCCGCATCACCGGTGACGAACCGGACCCTACCGGCCACCAGATTCCGCTCGGCGTTGAAGTCGGCGATCGGGGCCGATTCATCGTCGACCTCTATGCCTAACGCTGCCCTAGCGCCGAGCTTGGCGGCCGCGATGGCCAGGATGCCGCTCCCGCTCCCGAGGTCGAGCACCGACCCGCCCGGCTCGAGCCACTGGTCGAGCAGGAACAGGGCGCCCCGGGTCGAGCCGTGCTCGCCGCTCCCGAACGCGGTCTCGGGATCGATGACCACCGTGCCCGGCCCGGGCTCCAGCAGCCACGACGGTCCGAGGCGGAGCCGGCCCACATGGCGAACCCCGAGGCCCTCCCGCCATCGGACGGTCCAGTCCGCCTGGTCCACCGGACTGGTGGCGAGCACCACCGACGCCCCGAACCGCTCCGCGATGGCGCCGGCCGCCACGGCGGCCGCGGATTCGTCGGCCGCGTAGCCGAGCACCGACCCGGCCCGCTCTTCGACCGCCTGCCCGGTGACCTCGGCCAAGGCATGCGCCACCACCTCGGGGTCGGCGCCGGCCATCCCGGCCTCGATCAGCCACCAGTTCATGCGCCGAGGGCTTCCTTCAACTTGGACCAGAAACTCCCGCTCTCGCGGGGGCGCTCGCCCTCGACCTTGGCGAGTTCCTGGAACAACTGCCGCTGGGCATCGGTGAGCGACTCCGGGGTCCACAACATGAGCCGGACATTGAGATCGCCGGTGGTGCTGTGACCGAGCCGGGGCAACCCCTTCCCCTTGATCCGAAGGACCGTGCCGGGCTGGACGCCGGCCGGCACGGTCAATTGTTCCTCGCCGTGCGGCGTCGGGATCGGGACGTCAGTGCCTAACGCCGCCTGCGAAAACGAGAGGAACAGATCGTACAAGAGATCGTCGCCGTTCCGCTCGAACCGGTCGTCCGGCTTCACCTCGATCATCACCAGCAAGTCGCCGCCCGGCCCGTTCCGGCGCCCGGCCGATCCCTGGCCTCGGAGCGTGATGTAATTGTTGTTCGATACCCCGGCCGGGATCTCGACCGCCACGGTCCGTTCGCCCCGGACCCGGCCCTCGCCCCGGCAGACTTCGCAGGGATCACTGATGATGGTCCCTTCGCCGTGGCAGGTGGGGCACGGGGTGACCTGGACGAACTGGCCGAACACGCTCCGGGTGGCCCGCTGGACCTGGCCGTTCCCCGCGCAGGTCGCGCACCGGGTGGGGCGGCTACCCTTGGAGCCCCCGCTTCCCTTGCAGGCCGTGCAGGCAATCGGCGTCTTCAATTTGACGTTCCGCTTGGTGCCGGTCGCGACCTCCAACAGCGAAAGCTTGGCCGTGATCCGCATGTCCTGCCCCCGGCGCGACTCCGCCGGGTCACCCCCGCCGCCGCCCCCGCCAAACAACGAGTCGAGGCCGCCCATGCCCCCGAAGTCGCGCATGAAGATGTTGAGCGCTTCGTTCAGATCCACATGGTGGAAGCCGCGGCCGTCGCGGGCCCCGCCGGCGCCACCGAGCCCGGCTTTGCCGTATCGGTCGTATGCGGCCCGCTTGTCGGCATCGCTCAAGACCTCATAGGCCTCGGCGATCTCCTTGAACTTGGCCTCGGCGTCCGGCTCACGGTTTCGGTCGGGATGGTACTGCATGGCCATCTTCCGATAGCCCTTCTTGATCTCATCCTCGGAGGCGTCCCGCGCCACACCGAGGAGATCGTAAAACTCACTCACGCCAACAATCCTTCCACTAATCGGCTGGTATGCTCGACCAACCCGATGATCTTGTCGTAGGGCATCCGAGTCGGGCCCATGACCCCGAGGACGCCGGTCAAATCGCCGCGCCGATAGGACGCGGTCACCAAGGTGAACTCGGCCAGCTTGGGATCGGCGTTTTCGGTGCCGATCGTAATCGTCAAACCGCGGCGGCGGTGGGATTCGAACGCGTTCCGCAGCGAATCCCGCCGCTCGGTCAGTTCGAGCAGCTCCCGCATCCGAATGTTCGACGCAAACTCGGGCTGGTCCGCGAGCGGTTGGGCGCTGCCCAATAGCACGGGACCGCCGTCCGGCGCGGTATCGAAGACGCCCTCACGCTCGGCGATGAATACGTTCAGCAGGCTGGTGGCCCGCCCCGAGCCATCGGCGTCCCGGAGCCGGTCGGCCACTGAAGCGCGGATCTCGCCTAACGGGAGACCCGCGAGCCGCTCATTGAGGAGCCGGGCCACGTGGTCGACCACTTCGGCGGCGAGGGCGCTCGGAATTTCGAGAAAGATCGTCCGGACGAAGCCGCTGCCCAGCGTCAGGACCACCAGCAGACGCTCCGCGCTGACCCGGACCAGTTCCAGCCGCTCCAGCACCACCCGGTCGAGCGCCGGGGCCACGGCCACGCCGAGTTCCTGGGTCAGCACCCCGAGCACCTGGGCGGCCCGGCGAAGGATTTCTTCGATGGCCCCCCCCCCCTGAACCAGGACGACCTCCGATTCGAGCAGCTCTCGTTCCTCGTAGCTCGGCGGGACATGGTGCATCAACCGATCGACGTACACCCGGTAAGCCAAATCGGTTGGAATGCGGCCACTCGAGGTGTGGGGGTGAAAGAGATAGCCGCGGGCCTCGAGTTCGCCCATCGTGTTCCGAACGGTGGCCGGAGAAACGCCGAGCTTGGAGCGGACCGCGACGGCCTGGCTCCCCGCCGGTTCGGCGGTTTCGATGTACAGCTGAATGATGGCGTCGAGAATCCGCGCCTCGCGGGCGGACAACTCTTCAACTCTCTGCATCACAGTAATTTAGGTCCCATCCACCTGACTTACCAAGGCGTCCAACCGGAGCCACCCCTCCACCGTCAAAACCACCCGACTGCCATCCCGACCGGCCCATCCGGCGGAAACCCACTGGTCCACGACCCCATCAGGCAGGGATGATGCCGGGAGGCCCTCCGTGGTTCGGAGCCCAAGATACCGACCTTCGAGCCGGACTTGGCGGTCGTCGAGGGCCTCCTCACCCGCCACCCCGCCCCCGGCCTCGACCGCCCGCCGGTAGCCCTCCCAATCCCGAACGTTCCACCAGCGCCGGCGGCCCTCGGCGCTGTGAGCGGAGGGGCCGAGCCCGAGATAGGTGGCCCGCCGCCAATAGGCCCAATTGTGGCGCGATTCCAACCCGGGCTTCCCGGCGTTCGAGACCTCATAATGGCCATACCCAGCCCCAATGAGCGCCTCATGGGCCTCGAGATATTCGTCCGCGGCCGGCGCTTCCTCGGTCGGCACCGCCTCGCCGCGGGCCACCCACCGCCCGAGCGGAGTCCGATCCTCAACGGTCAGGCCGTAGAGTGACAGGTGGCTCGGTTCGAGGGCGAGCCCCCGGTCGAGGTCGTCCCGCCACGATCGGCGGAGCGCCCGGGGCACCGCGTAGATCAGATCGATCGAGACGTTGGCGATCCCCGCCCGGCGGAGCGTGGTGATCGCGGCCGCCGGCCGTTCGGGCCCATGGGTCCTGTGCATCCATTCCAGCACCGCGGGCGCAAACGATTGGACCCCGAGCGAGACCCGGTTGACACCATGCCCGGCCCACGCGGCCGCCCGCTCCGGCGAGACGTCCTCGGGATTGGCCTCGAGCGTGATTTCCGCGGTCCCCGCGATCGAGCGATCCTGACGGATCGCCTGGATGACGGCGCCGATTGCGGCGGGATCCAGCAGCGAGGGCGTGCCGCCGCCGAAATAGATCGTCTCGATCGGCCCTTGGTCGGCCCACCACGGCGCCCCAAGCCACCGCCGCCATTCGGCCACCACCACCTCGGCAAACCGGCTCGACGGCACCTGTTTCCGGACCGCGATCGCAAAATCGCAGTACGAGCAACGGCGGGCGCAGAACGGGACGTGGACGTAGAGGTGCACGCCGGAAAATTTCGCCTTGCCGGCCCGGAATACCTACGGCACCCGCCGAAACCCGGCGCCGTCCTGTTCCACGAGGCCGACGATTTCGAGCTCCGAGAGCGCCCCGATCAGGGTCTCAGGCCGAACGGTCAGCTCTTCGGCCAAGCCCTCCAGCGTGCGTGGCGTCCCGTCGAGCACCCCCAAGATCCGTTGCAACTCAGTCCGAATCCGACCCCGGGCCAAGTCGCGGTCGCCGCCGGTTCGAAGCCCGGCCCGGAACCCTGGGTCGACCTCGGGGTAGAGCGATAGGAGATCATCCGGCTCCCGGTAGAGCGCTGCCCCCCCATCGCGAATCAACTGGTTGGGCCCGAGACTGGTTCGGCTGGTAATCGGGCCCGGCACCGCCAGAATTTCCCGGCCCTGCTCCAGCGCGGTGCCGGCGGTAATCAGAGCCCCGGAACCGGCGGCGGCCTCCACCACCACGGTGGCCCGGGCCAACCCGCTGATCAGCCGGTTCCGGCGCTGAAAACTTCCGGCGGTTGGCCGTTCGCCGGGGGGAAACTCGGTCAGGAGGAGCCCGTCGGCCGCCATCCGTTCGTACAGGGTGCGATTGGCGGCCGGGTAGACGACGCCGAGCCCGTTGCCTAACACCCCGATGGTCCGCCCGGTCGGGACCGCCGCCCAGTGGGCCACCGCATCGAGGCCTCGCGCCATCCCGCTCACGACCGTCAGGCCGCCATCCGCCGCGAGCCGGGCCAGGTCGCGGGTCACCCCGATCCCGTACGGGCTCGGATGCCGGGACCCGACGATGGCCACCGCCGGCCCCCGGAGCCGGTCGAGGTGGCCAATCCCGAACAGCACGGCCGGAGGGCTCGGAATGGTGCCTAACGATCCCGGGTACTCGGCGTCGAACGGGGTCAGCAAGAACCCGCCGAGTTCGGTGACCCGGGCCACCATCCGGTCGAGGGCGGTGCCGTCGAAGCCCTTGATGGCGGTTGCGGCGGCGGCGGTCATTGTGGGAATGGAGCCTAAAAACGCAAAC
Organism: Gemmatimonadota bacterium; assembly: GCA_009692115.1. NCBI lineage: Bacteria > Pseudomonadati > Gemmatimonadota > Gemmatimonadota bacterium. Next base: position 41,783 of record SHZU01000012.1, read on the forward strand.
GGCGCCGCAAGGGCGCCGCTCCAGGTTCGACAGTGATCCTTCAACCTCTTCAGCCGTGCCGGCCCGATTCCCGGCGTCAGCGCCAGCGCGAGGTAGGCGTAGCGTTCGTCATTCAAGGGCATCGGCTGAATCATCCTTCAGTTTGGCGGCCTCGATGAGGCGGAAGAAGGTCCGCTTGAGCTCGTCGAGCCCAGTGCCGGCGGCCGCCGAGATGACCACGATCGCCACGGCGTCGGGTGCCACGATAGCCGGCACCTCCTCCTCCGGCGGCAGGACGTCGCGCTTCGACTGCACCACCAGAAACGGCTTCCGGTACAACGGTTCACTATAAGCCTGAACCTCGCGCCGGAGCCGGTCGAAGGCTGCCTGCGAGTCCGGGGCATCGACCGGGATCATGAACGCCAGCACCCGGGTCCGCTCGATGTGGCGTAAGAACTGGAGTCCGAGTCCCTTTCCCTGGTGGGCCCCCTCGATGATGCCCGGAATGTCGGCCACCACGTAGGTCCGGGAATCGCCCATCGACACCACCCCAAGATTCGGCTCCAACGTGGTGAACGGATAGTCGGCGATCTTGGGCCGCGCCGCCGAGACCACGGACAGCAGGGTGCTCTTGCCGGCGTTCGGCTCGCCGACCAGACCGACATCGGCAATCAGCTTCAGTTCGAACTCGATGGTGCGTTCCTGCCCCGCTTCGCCCGGCTCCCATTCCCGGGGCGCCCGGTGGGTGGAGCTCGTAAACCGGGTGTTGCCCCGCCCGCCCCGCCCGCCCTTGGCCACCAGAATCAGCTGGCCCGACACCAGCACCTCGCCTAACAGGTCGCCGGTCTTGGTATCCTTGATGATCGTGCCCAGAGGCACCGGCAGCACGACGTCGTCGCCGGTGGCCCCGGTCATGTTCTTGCCCTTGCCGTGCATGCCCCGTTCGGCTTTCCAGATCGTCCGATAGCGATAGTCGAGCAACGTCGTCAGGTTGGAATCGCCCTGGACATAGGCCTGCCCACCGTTGCCGCCATCCCCGCCGTCGGGTCCGCCCTTCGGCACATATTTGAAGCGCTGAAACGACGCGGTACCGGACCCGCCGGTACCCGCCTCAACTTGGACTTCCACTCGATCGACAAAGCTCATCCGGTAACCCGCTCCCACAATCGTCGCGCCATCGTCATGGCTGTCGCACTCGCCTCACTCGCGGTCGCGTCCAACACCGCGCTGATCGCCGCCCGATCGGCCCCGGCATTTCGGGCCCCTCGCAAATGCGAGTGGAGTTGTCGCTCGGCCTCGAGCACGGTCACTTGAGCAATCACACAAAACTCCCGACGGATCAGATCGAGCCCGGGACGAGACAGCGTCCGGCCGTAGCCCTCCGACACCATCCAGCCGTCGAGGGCCGGGTGCAGACCAGCCACATTGGCCCGGAGCTTGGCGTAGTTCGCCCCATAGATGATCCGGCAGGTTGCTTCCCCGCGCACCCGCCAACCGGCCGCCTGGGACCCATCGGTGCCGTCCTCCAACTCCGCCGGCGGCTGCCCGGTGGCCGACCGCCATTCGACCGCGGCCGATAGCGCCCGAGGGTACCCGACCATCAGCACTGACTGCAGCAGGAGTTCGTCGCCCCAGACCACCGGCACCCCGGCCCGACAAGCCGCCACCGCCGCCTCGGCAACCCGAGCCCCCCGCCCGCCGGCAATGGCGGCCGCGAACCGCACCAACGCCTCGGTCGGCTGGTCGAGCGCCATCACAATAACCAGTCCGGCCGGAAGCGGCGTACCATTCTTCAGCGATCAGGCGCGAAAAAATCGAGATGGCCGGCCGCCCGAATCTGGCCCACCAACGCCCCTCGGGTGGTTCGAACGGCCGCCTCGCGGTGCTCGGTCAAACTGTCCAGCCGGTCCACCGCGTCACCGGCCGGGCCCCGTTCGAAGACCTGGTGGAGCACCGCCAGGAGGGCCATCCCGACGGAACTCATGTCACCATCTTCAACCTTGATCGCGATGCCGACGCCCCGCGCCGGAATCGCCGCGCAATACACCCCCTCGGCCCCGATCTTGGCAAAGATTTCCCCGGGAAACACCGTCATCAGATCGGTGCAGAGCCGCTTCGTTCCGGCAATCAAGTGCGGATGTTTGGTGACCGCCTGCCAGAGCGCCCGAACTTCCGGGCGGGCCGACACCCCAAACCGGGCGTAGGCCTGCGCCATCCGGCGGAGTGGAAGCCCAAAGCACACCGTAGCGCATCCATCGACCGCCAGCACCAGCTCATTCCGCGGGATCCCGGTCCACTGCTCGATTTCGTCCTGGATCCGGTCCTGCACCGGGTGCCCCTGCCGCTCGTAGCCCGCGAGATCCCATCCATGGTGCTTGGCCAGCGCGAGGAGCCCCGTGTGCTTGCCCGAACAGTTACTCCACCGGGCCGTCATCCGGGTTCCCGATCGGATCACGTCCCGGGCCACCTCGGGCGAGAGCGGCGGGTGCGGCCCGCAGGCCAGGAGCGACTCGTCGATGCCGGTCTTGGCCATGAACCGGTCCACCGCCTCGAGGTGGACGGGTTCGCTCGAGTGCGAGGCGCAGGCGATGGCCAACTCTTCGTCGGTCAGCCCAAACCGTTCCTGGGCACCGTCCAGAATCAACGGCAGGACCTGGAACGGCTTGGCCGCCGAACGCCAAAAGGTCACCAAGTCGGGGTCGCCGGTGGCCGCCAGGAGCCGGCCATCGCTGTCGGCCACCACGGCCGTCACCCGATGGACCGACTCCACCAGCGGCCCCCGCGTCACTTCAATGCGAAATGGGTGCATGCCGGGGGAAACATAGCCGGTTGGCCCATTACATTCCGGCCGTGCGCCTTCTCTTCGTCGGACTCGTCCTGGCCCTCCCGCTGGCGGCGCAATCGTCGCCCTATATCCCGCTCGACCATCCGGTCCTGCCGGCGGCCGAGTACCTGATCACCCGGGGCGACATCGCGGACCCGTCGCCAATGATTCGGCCCTTCCGGCGGTCCGATTTGCTCCGGGTCATCGGTCACGCCGGACTCGACTCGGCCACGGCCTCGGGCCGGCTGGCGGTAAGGCTCGTCGAAGCATTTGCCGATCCCAAAGAAGCGCACTGGATTCGAGTAGCGCCCCGGCTTGGCGTCGACGGTTTTTCGAGGGCCCGGCGCGATCTCTTCCATCCCGCGGGGGCCGGGGGGGTCCGGCCGTCTCTCGAGTCGAACTTGAACTCCAGTCGGGCCCCCTGGTCATGATGAGCCGGGCGGCGGCCGAGAACCGGCCCAAGCTCGACCCCGCCTGGGCGGGGGCCGCCACCCAGCGAACCGAGTCACAAGCCTACCGTTTCATTGACGCGTATCTCGCGGGGCAATGGAAACACGCCCGGCTCTTCTTTGGGCAAATGGAACGAAATTCAGGGCCGGTTGGATCGACTGGGCTCTCGATCGCGAACCAAGGGTACCCCCGCACCGACTTGGCTTTCGAGGTGGTCTTTCGGGACCTCCAGTTCACGGCGCTCGGCACCCAGTTCACCGCGATGCGGTCGAACGACGGGACGATCCATCAGCGGTACTTCATGGCGCACCGGCTCAACACCCGGCTCTCCAGCCGGCTCAGCCTGGCCCTGTGGGAAACGGCGGTGTTGTCCGGAACCAACCGGTCTTTCGAACCAGGCTTTGCCAATCCCCTGATCCTGTTTTCCTTCCTGATCCAACAGGGAATGAAGGACGACCGCAATACCATTCTCGGCGGCGACCTGTCGTGGCGGCCCGCCCACCGCGTCCTGTTCCAGGGCCAAGCGATGATCGACGATCGGTGGCGACGAAAACCCGATCCGACCGGCACCGGTGAACCGGCCCACCCCGGCCGGTGGGCCGCCACCATGGTCGGTTCAGACGCGCTCGGCAGCCGGCTCAGTTGGCGAGCCCACCTGGCGATTGTGAGCACACTGGCCTATCGCACCCTCGACAACGATCAGAATTTCGTGGACAAGGGTCTCGGCATCGGCCCGCAGTTTCCCGACCACCTGAGTCTTGGGGTGAGCGTCGGCGTCCCGGTCGGCAAGTCGTGGCTGGTCGCTCCGGATTTGACGCTGTTCCAACAGGGCGAGGGTCGATATGACCAGCCGTTTCCGTTAGGCGCCGCCCTGACCGCCACCCCCGAGCTCTTCCTCGGTGCGGTCGAATCGACCTGGCGCCTCGGCGCCCGCACCTCCGGCGGCCTGGGCCCGTTTCAGTTCCTCGGCGAAGGCGGCTGGCACCATACCACCACCCGGAACCGCTTCGTGGCCCGGATCCGGGCCACGGTCGGCTTCCAAGCCCAGAAAGCATTGCAATGACCGCCCAACCATTGGCGCCCCTCACGCGGGACCGGATCACCACGCTGCTCGACCGGATGCGCGGCCGCCGCGTGGTGGTCGTCGGCGACATCATGCTCGACCGCTACCTGATCGGCGACACCGACCGGCTCTCGCCCGAGGCCCCCGTGCCGGTCGTGACGGTTCGGAGCTCCCGGTCGGCGTTAGGCGGCGCCGCGAACGTCGCCGCCAACGTCGCCGCGGTCGGGGGTACGGCACTCTTGGCCGGCGCCATCGGCGACGACGAGCACGGAACCCTGATCCGGACCGAACTCGCCGCCAAGCACCTCGACGACCGGTACTTGGTGACCGTGGCCGACCGTCCGACGACGACCAAGACCCGGGTCATGGCCCGCGGCCAGCAAGTGGTCCGGATCGACGAGGAACGGGACACCCCCCTGGCGTCGAATGATCTAGCCAGGCTTTGGGCCGTCATCGACGCCACCATGGCCTCGGCCGATGCGCTGGTGCTCGAGGACTACAACAAGGGCGCCCTCGTCCCCGCCCTGATCCGCGACGCGATCGCCGCCGCCCGCCGCCGCGGAATGCCAGTGGTGGTCGATCCCAAGTTCCGGCACTTCTTCGAGTACGGCGGCGCCACCGTCTTCAAGCCGAACCGGCGCGAGCTCGAAGCCGCTTTGGGCGCCGGCGCCGACTTCACCCTCGACCCCCATTCGTTGGTGAGCGCCCGAGAGCGGCTCGGGGTCGACAACCTACTGGTAACGTTAGGCAGCGAGGGAATGGCACTGGTGACCCTCGACGGCACTCGAAGCCAAGTCCCGAGCCGGGCCCGCGAAGTCTTCGATGTCTCTGGGGCCGGCGATACGGTGACTGCCTGGGTGGCGACCGCCCTGGCGGCCGGCGCCTCGGTGCCGGAGGCGGCCTATCTCGGCAACTACGCCGCCGGGCTCGAGGTCGCGAAAGCCGGCGTGGCCACCGTCTCACCGGCCGAAGTGTTGGCCATGTTCGACGAGGAACACGACGCAATCGGCCGGTGGCGGCGGGGGGGAGCGATTTGACGGGATCCTACAGATGGGCGGTGAGGGGATCGAACCCCCGACCTCTGGTATGTGAGACCAGCGCTCTAACCAGCTGAGCTAACCGCCCGAAGTGGCCGATAGTCTAACGGCCCCCCTCACCCCCGAGCAAGCGCCCCTTGCCGCCCCACCGACCCCGCCGTATCGTTGCCGCTTCCCTACCACCACCGGAGTTCCCCAGATGTTCGACTCGCAAGGTTCGACCCATCGTCGCGGATTCCTCGGCCGCCTCACCGCGACGGCCGCTGCCCTTGGCCTCGGCGGACTCGTCCCCCGGAGCCTCAGCGCCGAGCCAACGCCAGGCTCCACCGGCGCCGATCCCGCCTACGAAGCCTGGCTCAGCAAGGTCACCGGCAAGCACAAGATGGTGTTCGACGCCCCCGAACCGAACGGCGGCATGCCGGTGATCTGGCCCCGGGTCTGGCTCGATACCACCAACGGGCACTACGGCACGACCGACCCCCAGAACACCGCCGTCGTCATCCTCCGCCACGGCGCTGTGGGTTTTGCTCTGAACGACTCCATGTGGGCGAAATACAAACTCGGCGAGGCCTTCAAGATCACCGACGGGGCCGCCCCCGCCACCCGAAACACCTGGCTCAAGCCCCTCCCCATCCCGATCCCCGGCACCGGCGTCGAAACCCTCCTGGCCAAGGGCGTCCTCTTCGGCGCCTGCAACGTGGCCCTCACGTTCAACTCCGGTGCCGTCGCCCAAGCCATGAAGTTGGATGCGGCCGCCGTCAAAGCCGACTGGATCGCCAACCTGATCCCCGGAGTCCAAGTCGTCCCCTCCGGCGTCCTCGCCGTCAGCGGCACCCAACAAAAAGGCTGCGCCTACTGCTTCGCCGGCTAAAACCCCCACCCCCGCCCGGCACCCGCCCCCCCCAAGCCGAGTACCGAGTACCGAGTGCCGAGCGCCAAGCGCCGAGTGCCGAGTATGGGCCCTCTGGGATTCGAACCCAGGACCTACGGATTATGAGTCCGCTGCTCTAACCGCCTGAGCTAAGGGCCCGACCCGAGCAAATATAGGGTGTCGGCTTTCAACTTGGCCCCCGCCCCCCCATTTTTCGCCCGTGCGGGTATTCGTCCTCTCCGATCAATCCGATGACGCCGGCCGCCGGGAACGGCTCCGGGCCATCGTTGCCCAAGGCTCCGACGTGGTGCTCGCCACGCCAGGCGGCACGGCCGGCACCGATGGCGCCATCCGGTTGGCGCCGGTCGCCGTCCGGGGCGACCCGTCCGATCCCGCCGGCCAGAATTGGCACGCCGCCACCATTCGGCGATTGCTGGCCGATGTCCGCCCCGACTTGGTGCACATCGAGGCCGAGCCGGAGTCGGATCTGGCGGGCACAGCGTCCTCGCTCGCCACCAAGCTCGGAATTCCCTACGTCCTGTTCTCGTGGCAGTCCGTCCCGAAATCGCTCGGATTCCTGACTCGTCGCCGGGCCGTCCGGGTGCTCCAGGGCGCGGCCGGGGTAATCGGCGGCAACCGCCTGGCCATGAACCTGCTCCGCGCGCTGGCTCCCCAGGCGGTGGCGACGTCACTCCTGCCGGCGGGCGTGACCGTCGGTAATCCGGTCGAACGGCCGGTTCGCGACGAGTTGGTGGTGGGGTTCGCCGGGCGCCTGGTGCCCGAACGCGGGCTGGCGTTCTTGATCGAGGCCCTCCGGCACACTTTCGGCAAATGGCGCCTCGTGGTGGCCGGGACCGGCCCCGAACAGGAAGCGATCGAGGCCTCGGCGCAGCGGTTGGGCTTGGCGTCGCGGTTGAGTTGGTTAGGCGGTCTCCGCGAGGAGAGCCTGGCGACGCTCTGGTCGGAAATCGACTGCCTGGCGGTGCTCTCGCGCGATACCCCGACCTGGGTCGATCATCATTCGCCGATCTTGCTGGAAGCGATGGGCCGGGGCATTACTCCGATCGTCACCAGTACCGGCGCCCTGGCCGAGCTGGTGGGCGACGCAGGCCCTGTGGTGGCGGATCAAGAGGCCCTGACGGCCGCCTTGCAGGCCTGGGTGGCCGACCCGGCAAGCTGCCGGGCCCGCGGCGCGGTGGCCCGGCAGTGGACCATGAGCCGGTTCTCGACCACCGTGGTCGCGGCCAAGACCATCGAATTCTGGACCGCCGCTGTCGAGCCAAGATCGTGACTGGGCCCTCAGCACTTTTCGGAGCATTATTGCGAGAGCTACTCGTCGTCATGGCACTGATCCTGGCACCCGCCGCCCTCGTCGCCCGGACCGATTCGGGTGGCTTACAGGAGGAGGCCACGGTGGTTGGGGTCCCCTGTCTCACGGCCAGGCTCAATACCGAACGGCCCGTGACGGTGACCGAGGGCACCAACCGGTTGGTCGCATCGTCGCGGGATGCCATCCTTCCGGCGGCCAAGCAAATCCTGGCTGGGGGCCACCGTCCGAATCGGCGGCGGTCGGAAATGTTGTGCACGCTGTCCTCAGGGTGGCAGTCCGGCACCAGGCGGCGGAGGTAGTCGAGTAGCTCGTGGTTCGGCCGTCCCGCCTGGGCCCGGGTCAGCACTTCTTCGACGACCGACGACAACCCGACCGGCAATTCAGCATGCTTGGCGCGAAGCACCTTGGGGTGGACGGTTGGCTCGGCGTGTCCTCTCCCAAAGAACAGCTCTTCGTAGAGCTTCTCGCCCGGCCTCACCCCGGTGAACTGGAGTTCGATGTCGCGGCCAACCTCGAGCCCTGACAGGCGAATTACGTGTTCGACCACGACGAGTTTCTGTCGCCCCACGGGATCCGGGCGCTGTCCCGCCGGCACCGCGACGCCCCCTACCTGCTCGACGTCAACGGGGAACGACATCGGGTCGACTCCGAACCCGGCGAGTCGACCACCGGGCTCTTCGGGGGCAATTCCAACTGGCGGGGGCCGATCTGGCTTCCGGTCAACTTCCTCCTGGTGGAAGCGCTCCAGAAGTATCACCACTACTACGGAGCCGATTTCACGGTGGAGTTCCCGACGGGGTCAGGACGGATGCTCACCCTCTCGGAGATCGCCGGCGAGCTGAGCCGGCGGCCCGCCATGGGCGCGCCGGAACGATTCGCCACCGATCCCCATTGGCGCGATCTCGTCCTCTTTCACGAATACTTCCACGGCGACACCGGCACCGGCCTCGGCGCCTCACACCAAACCGGCTGGACCGGACTCGTCACCAAATTGCTCCAGCAAAGCGGCGAGCCCCCCGCCTAACCCCGCCCCTCCTCCGGCCGAGCGCCGAGCGCCGAGTGCCGAGTGCCGAGCGCTTTCGCCCTCCACTCCGCCATCCGCACCATCAACACCACCGCCTCCTCCGTATCCTCCCGCCCTACCACCTCCCCCTGCCGATACACCTCCGCAATCCGCTTCCCATCCGTCGCCGGCACCACTACCCGGACTACCGGCGCCATGGTTTTGGCCCGCTCTGCCAACGCCTGGATCAGCTCCTCCAACCCACCTGGACGCACCGAACTGACAATCACCGCGCCAGGGTGCATCTCCCGAACCCGGGCCGCAAACGCCCCCGGGTCTGCCACCAAGTCGATCTTGTTGAAAACCATGATCACCGGCCGGTCTTCCAGTTCGAGCTCGCCGAGCACCGCCTCGACCACCTGAATCTGCTCCTCGTACTCCGGATGACTCGCGTCCACCACGTGGAGCAGCACATCCGCCTCCCGCGCCTCTTCAAGCGTGGCCCGGAAACTCGCCACCAGATGGTGGGGCAGCTTCCGGATGAAACCCACCGTATCGGTCACCCGAGCCCGAAGGCCGTCGCCTAACGAAAGCTCCCGGGTCAGCGTGTCCAACGTCGCGAACAACCGGTCCTCGACCACGATCTCCCGCTCGCCCGTCAGACCCCGAAGGATGCTCGACTTGCCGGCATTGGTATAGCCGACCAGCGACGCGCTCAGCATCGAGCTCCGGCCGGCCCGCACCGTTTCGCGGTGCCGCTCGACGTCCTTCAACTTGAGCCGGTGGTGCTGGATCTTTTCCCGGATCATCCGGCGGTCGGTCTCGATCTGGGTTTCGCCCGGGCCCCGAAGCCCAATGCCGCCCCGGATCCGCGACAAGTGGGTCCACATCCGGGCCAACCGCGGCAGCAGGTACTGCAGCTGCGCCAGTCCCACCTGCAACTTGGCCTCCGCACTCCGGGCCCGGGTCGAAAAAATGGCGAGAATGATCTCGGACCGGTCCATGACCCGGATCTTGAGCTCCTTCTCCAGGTTGGCCCCTTGCACCGGGCTCAACTGCTCGTCGAAAATGACCAGCGTCGCCTGCAGCGAGGCCACCAGGTCCTTGAGCTCCTCGACCTTCCCCTCGCCGATCAAGGTGGCGGAACTGGCCGCGGCAATTTGCTGGGTCAAGCGCCCAACCACCTGGGCCCCCGCCGTATCCGCCAACCGGGCCAACTCGGCCAAGTGCTCATCGAGCTGCTGCGCGTCGCGGGACCCTTTCCTCGGCGACCCCACCAAGATCGCCCGCTCAACCGGCGGCGCGACCTCTATCATGGCTCGTGAGATGGTGTACTCCCCTGCGTTGGAGGTCCGGCGGCCTTTTGCCGCCACCACGTGAGTCGCTCCGCCACCTTGGTTTCGAAGCCTAACCGCCCCGGCTCATAGAATGCCCGCCCGGCCAGCGCCTCCGGCAAGTAGCTCTGGGCGACGAAATGATCGGGAGCGTCATGGGCGTACTTGTATTCGGCCCCATACCCGAGGTCCTTCATCAACCGGGTCGGCGCGTTCCGAAGGTGCAGCGGCACCGGCGCCGCTGGCGTCTCCCGGGCCGCCTCGAACGCCGCCCGCATCGCCTTCATGGCGCTATTGGACTTCGGCGCCGTCGCGAGATAGATCGTCATCTCAGCCAGCGGGAGAAAGCCTTCCGGTGCGCCTAACTGGTCGAAGGCTTCCCGGGCCGCGACCGCGATCAGCAACGCATTGGGATCAGCCAGCCCCACGTCCTCGGCCGCCATCGCGATCGCCCGCCGGAACAAGATCCGGGGATCCTCCCCGCCCTCGATCATCCGGGCCGCCCAGTAGAGCGCCCCGTCCGGATCGCTGCCCCGGAGCGATTTGTGGTAAGCCGAGAGCAGATTGAAGTGCTCCTCGCCCGAGGCGTCGTACCGCGGCATCCGCCGGGCCAGCGCCGTCTCGAGCGAGGCCACGGTCAGATGCCCCTTGAGCCCCACGTACCGGACCGCGGATTCGAGGGTGCCTAACGCCCGTCGCGCGTCGCCGTCGGCCTGGGTGGCGATGACCTGGAGCGCTTCCGGATCGGCCTCGATCGACTGGGCGCCCAAGCCCCGGTCCCGGTCGGCCAGGGCCCGTTCCAAGAGCCCGGCCAAGTCCTCCACCGAGAGCGGCTCCAGCACGAACACCCGGCACCGGCTCAGCAACGCGCCGTTCAGACTGAAACTCGGATTTTCGGTCGTGGCCCCAATCAACGCCACCGTCCCCCGTTCCACATGGGGCAGGAAGGCGTCCTGCTGCGCCCGGTTGAATCGATGAATCTCGTCGCAAAAAAGCACCGTGCCGCGGCCCATCAGCAAGCGCGACTCGGCCTCCTTGATGATCTCCCGGACCCGGGGCACTCCTTCAGTGACGGCGCTGAACCCGACGAACTCCCGCCCGGTGTGCTGCGCAATCAACTGGGCCAGCGTCGTCTTCCCGACCCCGGGCGGGCCCCAGAAGATCGTACTGCCGAGGTCGCCCCGCCGGATCGATTCGCCTAACGCCTTGCCCGGCCCCAACAACTGCCGCTGGCCCAGGAACTCCTCCAGCACCCGGGGCCGCATCCGCTCGGCCAGCGGCCCCGTCTCGGTCGCAAACAAGCCCAAGGTCTCGCTCATGACCGCCGGACCCGGGCCAACAACGCCTCCCGCTCGTTCATTGCTGGGTCCTCCAGCACCACCGCCAACAACTCGCCCAGCACCCGGCCAATCTCCGGCCCCGACGCGATCCCGGCCCCTTTGAGGTCCGTGCCGGTCACGGCCAGTCCGGCCCGCGACGTGGCCTCACCCCGGGCCCGGATCCCGGCCACTTCGTCCCGCCACGGGGCCAGGACCCCGTGGCAGAGCTGGTGCGCTTCGATCAGGTCATCCGCCGCCGGCCCGACCGCGGCCAACCAACGGCGCGCCGCCACCGCCCCGCTCGCCTCCGGGGCCGCCGGCCCCCGGGCAATCCGCTCCGCCCGGTCGATCGCGGCCGTCGGCGCCTTGAGCCGGGCCAGGACCGGACCGCCGTCGTCCCAGGCCACTGCGGTCAGCAACACCGGATCCCGAGTCACCGGACGGGGATCGGCAAACGGGTAGACCTCCGGGAATCCCGGCAGCCAACGCGCCGCCGCCCCGACCTCGCGCCACCGTTCAAACAACGGCGGCAGCACCAGGGCCGACTCGAGACTCCGAAACCATTCGTCCCGGACCCGTTCAGCCGAGAGCCGCTCGAGCCCGGGGGCGGCCGCCTTGGCCGCCGCCCACGTGGCCGGATCGATCTCGAACCCCAGTCGGCCGGCAAACCGGATCGCTCGAAGAATCCGGAGGTAATCTTCTTCAAAGCGCTCCGAGGGATTCCCCACCGCACGCACCACCCGGAGGTCCAAATCCCGGACGCCCCCGAACGGGTCGCGCCAGAGATGCTTGATCGGATGATACGCGATGGCGTTGATGGTGAGATCGCGGCGGGCCAAATCGGCTTCGAGCGACACGCCGTACTCGACCACCGCGTGGCGGCCGTCGGTGGTCACATCCCGGCGGAAGGTCGTCACTTCGTGGAGGTGATTGCGGCGGTCGAAGACCCCGACCGTCCCGAACTTGAGCCCGACCGGCACTGTCCGGCGGAACAGTCGCTGGACCTCGTCGGGCGTTGCCGCGGTGGCAAGATCCACGTCGTCGCGGCTTCCGCCGAGCAGGGCGTCCCGAATCGCCCCCCCGACGCACCAGGTCTCATACCCGGCGGCCTCGAGGGTGGCCGCGATCTCGACCACCTCCGTGGGGATGTCGAGCCGATCGAGCCGGGTCACCGCGTCATCCTTACCCGCAGAGCACGCTCCCGCCGTTCACATTGAGCACCTCGCCCGTCACGTGACAGGCCAGATCGGACAACAGGAACAGAATCGGTCCGGCAATGTCTTCAGCCAGCGGAACCCGTTTCATCGGGATCGTCGCCGCGATCCGCTCCCGGCCGCCATCGGCATACGCCAGGGCACTCATGTCGGTGTCGACCCACCCGGGCGCCACGCAGTTGACCCGAATGGCCGGCGCGCACTCGATACAGAGCGACTTGGTCAACGAAATCAACGCCCCCTTGGTCGCGGCGTAGTCGGCGTGAAAGGACTCACCCCGCTGGCCTGCCGTGCTCGACACTATCACCACCGACCCGCCCGGACGCATCAGCCCTAACGCCGCCTTGGTCGACAGAAACACCGAATCGAGGTTTTGCGCCATCGTCGACCGCCACCGCGATTCCGCCATCTCTGCCAACGGCGTGTCATCGCTCGGCCAGACCCCGGCGTTGGCCACGAAGCCATCGAGGCCCCCGAAGGCCGCCTTGGCTTCCTTGAAGATCCGGGCGACCACCGCTGGATCGGCCAGATCGCCACCCCCGACGAAAGCCCGGCGGCCTAACGATCGGACCTCCTTGGCCACCTGGTCGGCCTCGGCCGACCGCTGGTGGTAGGTGACACCCACGTCGGCCCCAGCCCGGGCACAGAGCAACGCCGCCGCCCGGCCGATCCCCCGTGAACCCCCGGTAATCACCACCGACTTGCCTGCCAATGAAATCATGGTGCCAACTCCCGTTCGACCAACTCGACGATCGTGTGATCGATGGCGAGCTGGAGTTCTTGAATTCGGCTGGTGTCCTCCGACGGCACGATCACCACCTCGTCGCAAAGTCCAGCCAGCGCGCCCCCGTCCCGGCCCAACAAGGCCACCACGGTCGCCCCGACCCGCCGGGCGGCCTCGGCGGCGCGAATCAGATTGGCGCTCTGGCCGCTGGTGCTGATCAGGATCACCACGTCGGCCGGACCCGCCAAGGCCTCGATTTGCCGGGCAAACACCTCGGCAAACCCGAGGTCGTTCCCCGCCGCCGTCACGACCGACGTATCCACCGAGAGCGCCAACGCCCGGAACGGACGCCGAGTCCGACCCAGACGAACCACGTACTCGGTCGCGATGTGCTGGGCATGGGCCGCACTACCGCCGTTGCCGGCAAAGAACAGCGTGCCACCGGCCCGGAGCGCCCGCACATACCGGTCGGCCAGCCGAGCGATCGCCTCACTCTGCCCCGCCATCGCGGCGGCGAGCACCGCCAAGCCCTCGAACTGGGCCCGGATCCGTTCGCCGTTCATTCCTGGACCTCCCGCACCCAGCCCTTGAGACGGGTCAGCAGCGACACCTTCACCTTGGCCGGCGGTACCGAGTCCACCTGCTGGTCGGCCAGGATCGCCGCCGGATTGGCCTGCATCAGCAGCCCGGCCTCCGCTTCGAGACCGCTCGCCACCAGCTTGGGCCACGGAATCCCGGGCGAGCGGGAGTCGCCATGGTTTTCGGCCGCCAATACATCGGCCAATCCATGCGCCACCAGATCCCGGGCTCGGTTACCCCGGCTCGTGGGCAGGAACAGGGTGTTCGCATCGACCTGCATGATGGCGCCGATCTCTTTCCACCACGTCACGATTTCGACCGAACACACCGAGTAGCGCTCCGGATGAGCCACCAAGGGTGTCAGCCCGGCCTTGACCATCTGCGTCAAGGCCGCCCCGGCGGAGCGACCCGCCACCTGCCGGGTGAATTCCACCAGCAGGTACCGGCTCCCGGCCAACGTGATCCGGCGGGTAGCAATCGCCCGCGGGGTCAGACCCCGGTCGAGCATGACCTCGGCACCCCGATGGAGTCGGATGCCCGCCGGCGCCTGGGACGTCAGCGCGGCCATGGCTTCGTCGTGCTCGGGAGGCGGACCCTCGAGGATTCGGCTCGCATCGAGGTGGGGAGTCAGGACGACATCCGTGACCCCCTCGGAGACCATGGTCGCCAACACTGCCACCGACTGCTCGACACTTTTCGAACCGTCATCGACACCGGGCAGTAAATGGCAGTGGAGGTCGATCAAGCGCGAGGACCCTCTTGGTCCCGCAGCTCGCGGGCAAACTGGGCCAATCCGGTTGGACCGGTTTCGACTTGGGCGGCGAGCGCCAAGGTGACCAACGCGTCCGCTGCCAACAGGTCGAGGGCCGCGCCCCGGTCGGCCGTTCGGGCCAAGGCGGCTTCAAGCGCCCCCCGGGCGGCGGCGGCCAACCGTTCCGGCGTGGTCGGTGACTCGACCTGGCCCACGAATTCGGACGCTCGCTGAACCAGCACGGCTGGTGCCCCGGCCAGGCGCTCGGCGAGCCATCGATCGGTCAGACGGCCAGCCATTCGCTCACGATGTGGGGAACCGCCTCCCGCGCCTTCCCAAGGAGCGACGGATCACCGGCGCTTGCCGAGGCGAAGGTTGGGCGGCCTCCCCCCTTGCCGCCACTGACCGCGGCGATCCGCCCGACCAAATCGCCGGCTTTCTTGCCTCGGGCCACCAAGTCGTCGGTGACCGCAGCGTGGATCGCCCCCCGGCCCCCCTCGGCGAACAGGACGAGCACCCCGTTCGTGCCCCCGTTCCGGAATTGGTCGGCGGCCGCGGCCACCTCGTTCCGGTCCTCGAGCGGTGTGGTCCCGATGGTCACCTTGACACCCTGAACCTCGACCACATTCCGCGCCCCCTCTTCGCCCGGGCCGCCCCGTCGCAACGCCTCGGCCAACCGGCCTTCGAGCTTTTCCCGCTCGGCCAGCAGCTGTTCGATCCGGCGAGCCAGTTGGTCCGGCTGCGACCGGAGCAACTCCGCCGCTGCCGTAATCCGGGCGTCGATCTGTTCCACCGCCGCATACGACGCCGGGCCGGTAATCGCCTCGACCCGCCGGACCCCGGCCGCCACCCCGCCCTGCCCCCCGAACCGGAACAGACCTAACGCCCCGGTCGTGGTGACATGGGTCCCGCCGCAGAGCTCGATGCTCGGCCCCATCTGCACCACCCGGACCCGGTCGCCGTATTTGTCAGCAAAGAACGCCATCGCACCGAGCGCCAGCGCCTCGGGATACGCCATCTCCCGGATCACCACGGCCTCATTGGCCCAGATCAATTCATTCACGTCCCGCTCCACGGCATCGAGCACCGCCGCTTCGATCGGGGCGTGGTGCGAAAAATCGAACCGGAGCCGCTCGGCGTCGACCGAGGAGCCCTGCTGCCGGACATGGGTGCCGAGCCGAAGCCGAAGGGCCCCGTGCGCCAAATGGGTCGCGCTGTGATTGCGCTCGATATTCCGCCGGCGGGGCCCATCGACCCGAGCCACTACCGCGGTGGGTTCGAACCGGTTCGCCTCGGTCCAGATTCCACTGACCGCCGACCCCCGCGGCGTCTTCCGGACCCGATCGACCGTCAGGTGCCAGCCTTGGCCCACCACTTCGCCCAGGTCACTGGCCTGCCCACCCGACTCGGCGTAAAACGGGCTATCCCGGAGCAGCAGCTCGACCCGCCCACCGGCCTCCCGAAACGCCAGCACCTCGGTCGCGGCTTCGGTCACGTCGTAGCCAACGAACGTTGGAATCCCGCCGCTCACATCCTGCCACGCACCCTCGTCGCCGGCCGCGGCAACCGCCGAGCCACCCCCGGCCGCCACCTGGGCACTCCGAGACCGCTTCCGTTGTTCGTCGAGCGCTGCCTCGAATCCGACCAGGTCCACCCGAACGCCCCGTTCCGCCGCGATCAGCTCGGTCAAGTCGATCGGGAAGCCGAACGTATCGTAGAGCCGAAACGCTTCCTCGCCGCCAATTTCCTGGGCGCCGGCCAGAAAGATCTCATCCAATCGCTTGAGACCCCCGTCAATCGTCTCCAAAAACCGCGACTCTTCCTGGGCCGTAACAGTGCGGATGAAATCCTGCTTCGCGGCAATTTCCGGATAGGCCTCGCCCATCAATGAGACCACGACCTCAGTGAGCGGGGCGAGCGTCGGCTCTTTTCGTCCGAGCAACCAGGCATGTCGAACCGCCCGGCGGAGGATCCGGCGGAGCACGTACCCCCGGCCCTCATTGCTCGGGTAGACGCCATCGGCCAGCAGGAACGTCACCGCCCGGGCATGATCGGCCAGGACCCGGTAGGACGCCCCGGTGCCGGCCATGCTCCCGGGATACGGCTTCCCGATCAGCTCGCTGGCCCGATCGAGAATCGGCTGGAACAGATCGGTGTGAAAATTGTCGTCGAGGCCCTGGAGCACCGCGGCAATTCGCTCGAGCCCGGCCCCGGTGTCGACCGACGGCTTGGGCAACGGCGTGAGCGTGCCGTCGGCCGATCGATCGTACTGCATGAACACCAGATTCCAGATCTCGAGGAACCGCCCGGCCTCGGCCTTGTCCTCGAACTCCGCCTGGCTGTAGTCCTTCCGGGGAGTGCCGGGCGTCCAGTCGAGGTCGACGTAGATCTCCGAGCAAGGGCCGCACGGGCCGGTGTCGCCCATCTGCCAGAAATTGTCTTTGTCGCCGAGTCCGTAGACCGAGGACGCCGGCAGCCCGGAGACTTTGAGCCAGAGGCTGCGGGCCTCGTCGTCGGTGTGGTGAACCGTGCACCGAAGCCGGTCGGGCTCGAGGCCGAGGTACTGCTTCGAGGTGACGAACTCCCACGCGTATTCGATGGCCTGTTGCTTGAAATAGTCGCCAAACGAGAAGTTGCCTAACATCTCGAAGAAGGTATGATGCCGTTTGGTCAGCCCGACCTGTTCGAGATCGTTGTGCTTGCCGCCGGCCCGGACGCACTTCTGACAGGTCGTGGCCCGGCGGTAGTCCCGCTGCTCTTGCCCGAGAAAGGTGCGCTTGAACTGCACCATGCCGGCGTTGGTGAACAACAGGGTTGGATCATCGGCCGGAACCAGCGCCGACGAGGGGACTTCGCGATGCCCTTTGGCCGCGAAGTAGTCGAGAAAAAGTCTCCGAATCGTGCGTGCGTGCATGAGGCGGAATATAGGGAGTGACCCCC